>JAQUCI010000017.1 GCA_028686295.1 Erysipelotrichaceae bacterium
ATGTCAATAATGGGTATATATAATAGTTGGAAGGTAATAATGGTAAATTCTATGCGATTAACAGTTTTAACTGATGATAAAGTCAGAAAAAGAGGGTACATTGCTGAACATGGTTTATCATTGTTTATCGAAGTTGATGATAAGATAATCTTGTTTGATACAGGACAATCAGATGTATTTTTAAAGAATGCGATAAAAGCAAATACAAACATTGACGGTATTGATCATATAATCTTGTCTCATGGGCATTATGATCACTGTAAAGGAATGGCATATTTACCTCTTTTACATAAAGATCCGAAAGTTTATGCTCAACATTCAGCATTTCTAGATAAACACGCACTTAATAGCGACCAGAAAAGTTATCGCAATGTTGGCTCTTTGTGGTTAAATAGCGATGAACGTATCGTTTATATTGATCCTAACTATCAGATTGATGAACATCTTTATCTATTAGCCGATATCCCAGTGACAGTTGATTTTGAGCCTGTACCACGTGGTTTTTACATTAAAAGGGAAGATGGTAGCATGATCATCGATGATCTGCGTGATGAGCAGTTGTTGATCATAGATACCAATGAAGGCTTGATAGTTATCTCTGGATGTAGTCATTTTGGTATCATTAATGGACTAAATCATGTACAAGCACAATTTCCTAATAAAAAGATAAAAAGTGTAGTTGCAGGCATGCATCTTGAGAATGCTAATGATGAAAGAATTGATAAAACGATAGAGGGTCTATCACAATTTGACTTAAAACATTTGATACCACTTCATTGTACGGGAATTATGGCGATAGCCAAATTAAAGGATGCCTTCAAAGATAAGTGTTCCATTCTATATGCTGGGGATCAAATCGAAATATAAAAAAGTATCATTGATACTTTTATTTGTTTAGATGATTGGCGGAGAAAGAGGGATTTGAACCCTCGCTAGCCTTTCGACTACTGCTGGTTTTCGAAACCAGTCCCTTCAGCCACTTGGGTATTTCTCCGTAACTTCTATATAATAAATCGAAACCTGTATAAAAGACAAGAGAAGATTTAAAATTCTGTTGTAATCATAATCAAATCATTTATAAAAAATGAAATTCTTTCAAAAGAAACATTTTAAGTGATAGTTGTGTGAAAAATGAAACAATTTACAGGGCTGAAAAACTTGACATTTTTATAAATACGTATACTATTTACTTATTAGAACTAGTGTTCTGGTTTTAAAAGAAGGAGAAATAGAAATGAAAAAATTGCTAACCGTTTTATTAGTACTATTAATGGTTGCTGGTTTGCTCAGCGGTTGCGCTAAAGAAGTTGAAGATCCAATTACTTCAAATGACTTTACAAGCGTATTCTCAACTGATCTTGATGACATGGATTATGTCGTTACAAACCAAAATCCTGATAGTGTGCACTTAGCAAACTTCGTTGATGGTTTACTTGAAAACGATAGTTTGGGAAATTATGTTCCAGCTTTAGCAGAAACATGGGAATCAAATGAAGACGCTACCGAGTGGACGTTTAATTTGCGTGAAGGTGCACGTTGGTCAACATCGACAGGTGAAGACTATGCTGAAGTAACAGCACATGACTTCGTTGCTGGTTTGCAACATGCTGCTGATTTTGACTCACAAACCATCGCTTTAGTTTCAGGTATCATTGTTAATTTACAAGAATATATCGATGGTACAGTTACAGATTTCGCAGAAGTAGGTGTTAAAGCTGTTGATGATTATACACTAGTTTATACATTGTCATCTTCAGTTCCTTATTTCTACACAATGACTACTTATGGTATCTTATTGCCTATCAACCAAGAGTTCTTAGAATCAAAAGGTGTTGGTTGTAAACTTGGCGCACCTGATGTAAATGCTTGTGATTTTGGTGCAGTTGCTCCTGATTCAATCCTTTACAATGGTGGTTATATCTTGACAAGTTTAACTTCAAAATCAATCATTGAATATACAAAGAATGCTAACTATTGGGATGCTGAACATGTTTACATCAACAAAGTTACATTATTGTACGATGATGGCGCTGACCTTTATTCAGTAATCAAAGGTTTTGAACAAGGTACTTATAGCCTTGCTGCATTAAATGCTGCTTGGGAAGATTATGCAACATATAAAGAAAAATATGCTGATACTCTAACCACAGTTAAAGTTGATGAGTCAACAACATTTGTCGTTCATTACAATATGAATCGTACTAACTATACAAACACGACAAAAGAGACTCAAGCAGAAAAAGATAATACAACGGCTGCATTACGTAATGAATCATTCCGTAAGGCTGTTCAAGCTGGATTTAACCGTGTTGCATATCAAATGCAAACAATGGAAGAAGCTAATGCTACAGCGACAGTTCGTAACACATTGACTATGCCTAACTTTGTTACAACAACAAGTGGTGAGTCATATGGTGCTTTGGTTACAAAATATTTCAATGAATTTGATAGTTCTTATGGCGATCTTGACTTAACTGATGGAAATGATGTTTATTATGATGCTGAAGTATGCTTAGCTATGATCGAACAAGCTAAAGCTGATGGTATCACATTCCCAGTAACATTAGATATGCCTACTTATGATGCTTCACAAGTTTATATTAACAGAGCTAACTCAGTTAAAGAATCAATCGAAGCAGCAAGTAATGGTCAAATTTTGATTAATGTTGTATTAATGAATTATGATGATATCATGAACTATTGTTTCAATGTTTATGGTAATCCTCCTATGACAAACTATGACATTAACTTGTTCTCTGGTTGGGGTCCTGACTATGTTGATCCTAAGACATACGTTGATATTTACAACTTGCATAATGGTGATATGTTAGCACTTCTTGGTATCTATGCTGAAGGTGAAGATGCTGCAAGTGATGCTGTTGCTGAAGCAGTTGGATTGAAAGAATATACAGATATGTTAGACGCTGCTGATGCTATCAAGAGTGATATTGATGCTCGTTATGATGCATATGCAAAAGCTGAAGCATTCTTATTGTCAAAAGCATTTATTACTCCTATGAGTTTTAGAAGCGTTACTGTTAGAGTTACTAAGGTTGTTCCTTACACAGCTCCTTATGCTGTTGCTGGTCTTGGTGGGGATAAATATAAATTTACCGTAGTTCAAGATGAGACAGTTACAACTGAGCAATTCGAAGCTGCTAAAGCTGCTTGGGAAGCTGCTAGATCTTAATAGACAATCGCAATTTTATTAGTCGAACAAATTAAGGGGGATGACTAATCATCCCTCTTAATATTCTTTTATGAAGGAGGTTTGCAACAAATGAAACGATATATCTTGGGGCGGTTATTAAGATCTATTATTTCTATATTTATCGTTGTATCGATCGCGATCGTCATGATCTATACTTTGGTGCCTAAAGAAAATATCTTTTTTGGAGATAATTATCTGTCAAAATTAGGTTCAAAACCTGATGAAATGATACAGTACAAGCATACGAAATGGGAAGCTCTAGGTTATTTAGATTATCTAGAACAATCAACTATGTGCAAAAATAGCGAAGATTATTCTGCCTGTATGGTAATTGGTTCACAAGAATCAATGCAATTAAAAGAAGATTATGAAGCTAGAGGTTATACGGTAGAGAGATTCCCTAAGAGTGGTTTTCTTTATGCATATCGTGATTATACAGCGCTTGAATTGATTTATAATTGGTTTACTAATTTGATCGTTATTGATCATGTAAACAAAGTGGAAGATGTCGATAATAGCGATTTAGATCGGAAAATATATATTGCCAAAGATTTTAATGGTGTACCTGCTATTAAATGCTCGGGTTGTGAAAATGAATATCTAGTTTATTTTAATGGTCAATTCCCATTTATTCATCAAAACTTGATTTCATTAAATTTTGGTATTTCTTATCCAACTTATAATGGTATCCCGACAATGGAAGTTATTTCTGCTGGACAGGGATCTTATGAATATAATGAAGTTACTTTACCTTCTGGAAATACCGCAAATACTCCTATGGATCTTCATAGTTGTACTTATAAACCAACTTCAACATTAGATCGTTTAGATCGTGAGAAGTTTACTAGTAATTATGCAGATTGTCAGCTAAATTATACTGACCCATCAATGATCAGTACTTCATATATGTTTGGCATATTGGCTTTGATTGTTTCCTATGTTATTGGTTTACCTGGTGGCATATTTATGGCTCGCCATAAAGGTAAAACAGCAGACAAGATTGGTACTGTATATATTAATATCATGATTGCAGTACCATCGTTAGCGTTTATCTATTTTGTTAAATTGATTGGTACCTTCTTTGGGTTACCGGACAAGTTTCCACAATTTGGTTTTGGTAATATCTTATCATATATCTTGCCTGTTTTAATCCTTGGGCTTTTAAGCACAGCTAGTTTAATGATATGGACAAGAAGGTATATGGTTGACCAATCAAATTCTGACTATGTTAAATTTGCAAGAGCTAAAGGTTTGTCACAAAAAGAAATCTTTAATAATCATATATTGAAGAATGCGATCATTCCGATCGTAAATGGTATACCAGCTTCTATCATCTTAGCTATTAGTGGTGCTGTAATTACGGAAACCGTGTTTGCGATCCCGGGAATGGGAAAAATGTTGCCGGATGCCATAAAGTCATTTAATAATTCTATGGTCATCACGTTGACATTCATTTTGACTGCTTTGTCAGTACTATCTTTGTTGTTGGGTGATATTTTGATCACTTTCGTTGATCCTCGAATTAAGTTGGATAACAAGGGGGATTCAAGATAATATGGAAAATAAATTTACACTAGTTAAACTAGAGGAAAAAGCATCAGAAAGAATCGTTGCACCGACATATTCTTATTGGAAGAGTGTAGCTCGCCGATTTTTTAGTAGTAAAGTGGCTATTGTTATGTTTATCATATCAGCCAGTATTATCTTAATGTCATTGATTTATCCGTTGTTTGCTCCTTATAGTCCATCTAACACGCCAAATATTAATGATTTCTCAATGCGTTTTATTAGACCCAACATGACATATCTGTTTGGTACAGACAATGTTGGTAACTCATTATTTGATGCGATATGGTCTGGTACGCGAAATTCTTTGGCTATAGCTTTCATCGCAACGATCATAACTACCGTTCTAGGTGTCATTGTTGGTGCTTTTTGGGGTTATTCAAAAAAAGTTGATAAGATCATGCTTGAAATCTATAACGTTGCAGCTAACATTCCATTTACCCTTTTGATCATTGTTTTAATGTATATCTTAGGTCGAGGAATGTGGCAACTTATATTTTCGTTATCAGTCACTTCTTGGTTGAGGACCGCATATTTTATAAGAATACAGGTAATGATAATTCGCGACCGTGAATATAATCTAGCTTCGCGTTGTTTAGGTACTCCAACCAAAAGAGTAATAACTCATAATATATTGCCACAATTAGTGTCAGTAATCGTTACTGCTGTTGCTCGTGATGTACCGATGTTTATATCATATGAGGTGTTCTTAGGTTATCTTGGTATGGGTTTATCACAAGCAGATGCATCACTTGGTCGAATGATAAGTGAATATGCTCAATATATGTCTAGTGCTAGTTATTTATTCTGGACTCCAGTTATCATTAGTGCTATCATATCGGTTTCGTTATATATTGTCGGTCAGACACTGGCAGATGCTAGTGATCCTCGGACCCATTACATGTAGGGAGGGATAAAATATGGAAAAGAATGTTGTTTTATCAGCCCGTGATATTGAAGTCAAATTTAGAGTTAGAAATCGTGTTCTTAAGGCGATAAGAAGTGTTTCTTTAGATCTTTATGATGGGGAGACGTTGGCTATCGTTGGTGAAAGTGGTAGTGGAAAATCGGTATTTACTAAAACTTTTACAGGGATGCTTGATTCTAATGGCAGTGTCAGTAAGGGTGAGATCTACTTTGAGGGTAGAAATTTATTAGAGATAAAAAACGATAAAGAATGGGAACAAATTCGCGGTAAAAAGATTGCGACGATATTTCAAGATCCCATGACTTCTTTAAATCCAGTTAGGACGATTGGTTATCAAATTATCGAAGTTATCATGAAACATCAAGGTAAATCAAGAGAAGAAGCGAAACGATTAGCTATCGAGTTGATGGATAGAGTAGGTATACCTGATGCTGCTAATAGATTCGATGAATATCCATTTCAGTATTCTGGTGGCATGAGACAGCGTATCGTTATTGCGATTGCATTAGCATGTCGACCAAAAATATTGGTTTGTGATGAACCTACAACAGCACTTGATGTTACGATTCAAGCACAGATCATTAAACTGATCAAAGATTTACAAGAAGAATATAAATTCACTACTGTCTATATCACCCATGACTTGGGAGTAGTCGCAAATGTTGCGGATAAAGTCGCTGTTATGTATGCAGGTCAAATCGTCGAATATGGGACGGTCGATGACATCTTTTATCGTCCTAAACATCCTTATACTTGGGCATTATTATCATCCCTACCTCAATTAGGAGTAAAGGGCAAGGATCTTTATGCTATCGTTGGAACACCTCCATCATTGTATGATGATGTTGTTGGTGACGCATTTGCTCCAAGAAATCCCTACGCCATGCAAATAGATTTTGAGGAAGAACCTCCGTTTTTTCAAGTATCATCAACACACAGAGCTAAAACTTGGTTGCTAGATCCTCGCGCGCCAAAAGTTGAACCACCAATTGAAATTCGTGGTTTACATGAGAGATTGATCACTATGGTGAGTGAAGGAGGTAATTATAATGGATGATCGTAAAGTGCTATTATCAGTTAAAGACCTTGAAGTAACTTTCCAAGTTGGTAAAAAGAAATTTGTAGCTGTTTCTGATGTTAATTTTGACGTTTATGAAGGTGAAACATTCTCATTAGTTGGAGAATCAGGCTCTGGGAAGACCACTATTGGTCGTGCTATTGTTCGGATTAATCCAATCTCTAATGGTGAAATTATCTTTAAAGGTGAAAAAATTAGCGGCAAGATCAGTAAAGAATTAGACAAGTGGGTAGTTCGTAATATCCAAATGGTATTTCAAGATCCCGCTGCATCCTTAAATGAAAGAGCAACTATTGATTATATTGTTTCTGAGGGATTATATAACTTTCATCTTTATGAAAGTGAAGAAGATCGCTTGCGTAAGGTGGAAAAAGCTTTACTAGATGTAGGTTTATTGCAAGAACATATGACTCGTTATCCACATGAGTTCTCAGGTGGTCAAAGACAGCGTATTGGCATTGCTAGGGCCATGGTAATGGAACCTTCATTATTAGTTGCTGATGAGCCTATTTCGGCTCTTGATGTATCGATTCGAGCGCAGGTATTGAATTTATTAAAAGATCTGCAACGTAACAAAGGATTAACTTGTGTCTTTGTTGCACATGATCTTTCTGTTGTCCGTTATATATCAGATCGAATCGCTGTTATCCATAAAGGAAGGATAGTTGAATTAGCTCCAGCAGAAGAGCTGTTTGCTAATAGCCTTCACCCATATACTTTATCACTATTATCTGCAGTACCAATGCCAGATCCAGATATTGAAAAAAATAAAAAATTGATCATCTATGATGAATCGGTTCATGATTATGAAACTGATAAGCCTTCATGGCAAGAAGTTAAAAAAGATCATTGGATATGGGCAAATGAAAAAGAAATGATCGAGTATCGTAGTAAATTAAAATAAAACGACTAATCACAGTCGTTTTTATTATCTAAGCGTTGGTTATCAATTTTCTCGATTCCACGTTTACGACGATATACACGTGCAACACGATCACTAATTGAAGTTAGTATTTCATATGGAATCGTATCTAAGCGTTTGGCTACTTCTTCTATGGGGATATGAGGGCCGAAAATTTCTACTACAGTATCAATTGGCTGATAGTTTTTAAGACTTATCATACACTGATCCATGCATATGCGACCAACTATCTTGGCATATTCATTATTTACGTAAACAGTTTGATCTTGATAATGACGATTTAAACCGTCAGCATAACCGATTGGTAAGGTTGCTATCCACTCATTGTTTTTTGTCAGGTATGTTCCTTTATAACTGATCGTTTCCTTCTCGCTGACTTGTTTGATATGCACGATCTTAGTATATAATGAACAAACTGGTTTTAGATCTTTATTGTTACTCGCTAAACCAAACATAGCGATTCCAGCTCGTGCTGCATTACTGATATCATCATTAAAATTGAATATTGCATCTGAATTAGCTAGATGGATATATTTAAAAGGGTGATCAATTCTTTTGATCGTCCGCTTAAATGAGTCAAATTGTTCCTTTGTTATTTGGTTTGCTTCACTACTATCAAGGTAATGAGTATAAATGCCTTCGACATCATGATCTTGCTTTAAAGCAATTATCGCATCATATAGTTCTTGATCATCCTTAAAACCAATTCTATTCATACCCGTATCGACTTTGAAGTGTAATCTTAATCCATTTATCCTGCTCTCTTTGATTTTTTGAGCATGTTCAAATGATACTACTGTTATCGTGACGTTATTTTTCTTAGCTGCTAATAAATGTTGATAAGATACATAATTCAATACAAGTATGGGAGCCGTTATTCCTTGATGACGTAACGAAATTGCTTCATCAAGCGAAGAAACACCAAGATATTGAGCTTTTTTAGCGACTGCACGTGATGCAACTTGAAAATCACCAACTCCATAGGAGTTAGCTTTGATGATCGCAAATAATGCTTTTCTATTTAAAGCTTTTATTATCGTATCCAGATTGTGGTCAAGATTATCAAGATTGACTTCTTCCCATGTTTGACGAAAGAACATTTATACCACCTTAGCATTCATATAGGCGTAGTAGATTCCAACGCCACGAAAGATGATCCCAAGTATGCCACTGAATGATGCAATATTAAGCCAGTTTATTAAAATTGAAAAGAGGGCCGAAGGTATTAATTGCGGAAATAACAAAATTCTTAATCCATAGATAGCGATCAAATCAGCAATTAAAAAGCTAAATAAAGCAAGGATTGCCGCTAAGATTGAGAATTTTGTTTGAACTCCTCTGCCTTTCTCGGCAATAACTTTACCAATAAGATAGCCTATACCAACAAAGATTATTGAGAATTCTACTCTAATAATGCTAACGATTATTCCATATGCCAAGCCAAGTCCTAAAGCAGTTGGTATGCCATAGATCAAAGCGTTATTAAAACGTTGTTTTTTTGTTAAGGCCGTTCTGTTGTAAACTTTTACCATATTTATCCTCCAATTACTTATTAGTATAACATAATCATAATTTGTTGCGATAAGATGAATTATGATATTGTCATTTAATTGTTATTATGGTATATTATTAAAGCAGTTAATTGGAGGTTTAGCTCAGTTGGGAGAGCATCTGCCTTACAAGCAGAGGGTCAGCGGTTCGAGCCCGTTAACCTCCACCATTGATAGAATTAGCCCTTAGTCAAGGACTTTTTTATTTTTATCATCACATAAAAACAATACAAGATTAAATAATGTATCATATTTTTGTTTTTAAATTATTGAATTTATAGTAATTTGCTAAAAAATAAAAATAAATTTATGCTTAATGAGATATTTTAGTGTTTTTTTGGTCATTATATGTGTAAAGGAGATTTATGTATGAAATTATTACTATCTATGACCATTTTCATTCAATTGTGTTTCACATCGAATATCGGCAAAATTGATCAAACTAGTTATTTGTTAAAAATGTTAAAACAAACAGATCTATATCATCAACATGTTAATTATCATTTAATTGGACCAATAGACCTAATTAAAGATTACGATATACCAATAAGATCAATTTATGCGATTCACGATGATCAAGAGTATATTGGCTTTATTATTGAAGATATCTATGGCAATTATAATATTGGTGAGTATTATGCTGAAGAATTAAATAGTCTTATTGATACTAAAAGCGATTTTAAACTATCTTATATTGATGATTGTATAACAGTCATGCAAGAAGATCTTAATATTGATCTAGCTTATGGTGTTAAAACAAGTATAAATGAAAAAGGTCAACAAACAAGAGATTATGGAGATGAGATAGGTTTAATACCATTTAAGCATATGAGTTCAATAAATGAATGTTGGGCGGCTTGTATGGCCAGTATAGTTGAGTTTAAGACCTCTTCACCTAAGAACATATCTGAAGTGAAGGCTGATCTTAATAAATATGATATGGCATCAATCAATCAAGTTTCTAATTTTCTGAGTAATGAGTATGGTATAGCAAATTCACTTAATTATGGTAGCCTTAGTTTTAACCAGACAATGAATAACATCGGTAATAATCGACCAATGATCGCTGGATGTAAACAGGTTAACGGTAATGTAGATCATATGGTGGTGATCAAAGGCGCTTATTATCTAACAAGTGGACAGCATGATGCTATGTACAAGATAATGGATCCTTACAATTATTCAGAGATCAATGTTATTACTGACTCGGACCAAATCTTATCATTTATATCATATGGTGGATATTCTTTTCAATGGCAAAATGCGATCGTTATTTATTAGAAAGGTAGTGATTTAGATGCGAGTAGATGGTATTAAGCGTCAGTTTGAAGACGTTGTGAATATATATTATCCAATGTTATATCGATTTGTTTATGTGAAGTTAGCGTCAGAACATAGTGTTGATGATGTCTGTCAGGAGGTCTTTTGTACTTTATATTGTAAAGACCATGACTTTGATTCTGAATTCCATCTTAAATGCTGGTTATTTAAAGCTGCTTTACTAAGATGTCGTAAATTTTGGCGAAGTAGTTGGTATAACAATGTTGTTTGTATTGATAATATTGATATTTATGAGAGTTATGATAAAAGAACAAGTGAAGTAGAATACGCAGTTAGTGAACTTCCTTCGCGTTATCGGACATTAATTCATTTATACTACTTTGAAGGGTTATCTATTAAAGAGATTTCATCTATCGTTGAACAAAATGAATCTACAATCTCATCAGCTTTACATCGGGCACGGGGCATGCTTAAAAAAAGATTAAAGGAGGATTATGATTTTGAATAATTTTCGACGATATTATCATTCAATGATCAAGAACAAAAGCATTATCGTACCAGATATCGATTCGATGATCACAAGACATAAAAAGAAGAAATATGTTAAATACTGTATGTTGTTAAGTTTTTGTGTTTTCTTATTATTTATTAATTTGCTTGGTAATAATTTCGGTTATCATGAGTTTTTATTTATGGAAGATAATAGTGGTTTTTATGGTGGTAGAGATATTGAAACGCTTGGAGTACATGATAATAATTTCTATTATTTATCAAAAGTTTATGATCAAAAGGGTGTATTCAAGATTAATCTAATACAGTCAGATCTAGATAATAATAAACAGTTGCTAGTGAAAGAGTTTATAGCAGATCAAGGCATTCTAATAAACAATCGTTTTATTTGTAAGGAACATGAAACAGGTAGTTATACGATATATGATCTGCATGATTTATCTTTAAATAGGGTGTCATTAAAAATAAAGATTGATCGATTAATACTAATAAATGAAAATATAATAGGGATTAAACATTTAAATACGCAAACTCTTATTTTTCTTTTTGATGAAAATATGAAGGTGCTAAATGAATATTCATTAGATATCGGTTTTGATGAAGTGTTTTATCTAAATGATGAGAAAGTATTAGGGATAAGTAGTGGACAAATATATTGGTATGATTTAAGAGATAATAAAGTGAAACTCTTTGATATTGAAATGAATTCGATGAAGGATTTCGTTTTTTATGATGATAGCATGATGTATCTTGACAAAGATGGTAATTTATATTATCTAAACATTCATACAAAACAAAGCAAGTTGATCGCGTCTAGCTTTAAAAATGCTCATTTAAAAATGATGGTGATTTCAAATGAAAAGGTTGTATATGTTTTACATGAACTGGGGCGAGATAATCTGTATCTTCTTGACAAAAATAATGAACCATATCTATTTGACACAATAGAAAATGATCAAGTATGGAAAATATTTGTTTATGATAGGTATTATCTTTTACAACTTGATGAGGGTTATTATCTAAATTATTTTAAAGGATGATTTTAAAAGAAGTCTCATGAATAATCGTGATTGCTTTCATAGCATAATCATCTATGCGAATCCAACCTTTGTTTTTTAAAAGCTTATTTATTAGCTCATCAATTGCATGTTGTTCAGCTTGGATTTCCATATCGACATCACCATTATTTAGATTTCTGATCCATCCAGTAATTGAGAGTTGTTCGGCAAAAGTCTTTACTGTATAGCGAAAACCAACACCTTGAACTCTACCTTTAAAAACTACATAATATCTTTTCATATTTATATGATACAATATTCTGCGTAGATGTTACAATAATTGAAAAAGAAGGAAGATCATGGAACTGTTAGAAATAATCAAGGTTATCATAGTTGGTATAATTCAAAGTGTTACTGAGTGGTTACCAATAAGTAGCACTGGGCATATGTTGTTGTTTGATGGTTTGATACCTTTGCAAATGAGCAAAGAGTTTAAAGAAGTTTTTTTAGTGTTAATCCAGCTCGGTTCAATATTGGCCGTTGTAGTATTGTACTTTAAACGTCTAAATCCATTAAGTAAGCAGCACAATAGCTTAAAAAGAAAACAAATCTTAACGATCTGGCTAAAAGTCATCATTGGTTCAATCCCGGCTGGTATCATTGGGGTACTATTTGACGATCAAATTGATGTCCTCTTTTATGATAGTGTCTTAGTTATAGCTATCGCTCTGATCTTTTATGGTCTATTATTTATCATAATTGAAAATCACAACAAGACAAAACAGACAAAAATTAAAACAATCGATGATCTTAGTTTTTTGGACGCGTTTAAGATTGGTTGTTTTCAAGTTTTGGCTTTGATTCCTGGAACATCAAGAAGTGGATCCACGATCTTAGGTGGTATGTTATCGGGAGTTGATCGATATGTGGCGGCTGAATTTTCTTTCTTTTTAGCTGTACCAGCAATGGCTGGAGCAAGCTTGATCAAAATGTTAAAATTTGGCTGGGAGTTTACTGGTACAGAGATTGCGACCTTGACTTTAGGTATGATCGTTGCTTTTGTTGGTTCTATATTAGTAATAAGGATGTTATTGGATTATGTTAAGAATCATGATTTTAAGATTTTTGGTTATTATCGAATCGTCTTAGGCTTGATCGTTATCTTGTGGTATTTTGTTTTATAATATATTATCATTACTATTATGATTAGTGATTGACAAATAACATAGATGTGATACTTTTAATAGTATGTTTATTTCGGTAATAGTTTCGTTTATAGCACTATATAGGTCTTATATAGTGTTTTGATAAAGAAAGGGGTGCTATTATGACCAAATACATATTTGTGACAGGTGGAGTTGTTTCAGGACTTGGTAAGGGTATTACAGCAGCTTCATTGGGATGTTTGTTGAAAGCTAAGGGATTAAAGGTAGCAGCTCTTAAATTTGATCCTTACATGAATGTTGACCCTGGTACAATGAGTCCTTATCAACATGGTGAAGTTTTCGTTACTGACGATGGATCTGAGACTGATCTTGATCTTGGTCATTACGAACGATTCATTGACGAAAACCTGAACCGTTATTCTAATCTTACATCGGGTAGAGTTTATTGGAATGTATTGAATAAAGAAAGAAATGGTGAATATTTAGGACAAACAGTCCAGATAATACCACATATCACAAATGAAATAAAAGAATATATCGCAAAAGCTATTGATGCCAGTCATCCAGATGTTTTAATAACCGAGATTGGTGGAACTATCGGCGATATTGAAAGTCAACCATTTATAGAGGCAATTCGTCAGACAGCTATTGAAGTTGGAAGGGCGAATTGTCTTTTTGTTCATGTGACATTGATTCCTTACTTATCATTTTCACAAGAACATAAATCAAAACCGACTCAACATTCGGTCAAAGAAATGCAATCGCTTGGATTAAATCCAGATATCATCATTGCAAGAAGTGATAGGATCATCTCTTTAGATGTGATCGAAAAGATAGCGATGTTTAGTAATATTGACAATGATTGTGTCATTGCCAATATAACCTTACCTAGTTTATACCAGGCACCACTAATGCTTCATAAAAATGGGTTGGACAAAGTAGCTTGCAGAAAATTAGGATTGGATGACAAAGAGCCAGATTTAAAGTCATGGCAAGCTTTGGCTAATAACATTGCTTTAAGCACTAAAAGCGTCAAGATCGCTATCGTCGGTAAATATATTAAGTTACATGATGCTTATTTATCAGTTGTTGAGGCTTTAGTTCATGCTGGATATGAACAAAGATTAAAAATTGATATCAAATGGATTGATAGTGAAACTATCACAGATGATAATGTTAAAAGAGAACTTAAAGATATTAATGGTGTAATAATTCCTGGAGGTTTTGGTGAGCGTGGTATTGAAGGAATGATCACTACTTGTCAATATGTTCGCGAAAATGATATACCTTTTTTGGGGATATGCTTAGGTATGCAAATAGCAGTTATTGAGTTTGCTCGACATGTTTGTTTGTTAAAGAATGCTAACTCAAAAGAGTTTGATAAGAACACTGAATATAATGTTATTGATCTTATGCCAGATCAAAGAGGTGATATCGCTAAGGGGGGAACAATGCGACTTGGAAGCTATCCTTGTCATATCAAAGACAATACGATGATGTACAAAGCTTATCAAACCGATATTATTCATGAAAGACATCGTCACCGTTATGAATTCAATAATGATTTTAAACAATTAATGCAAGATAAACAACTCGTCATAAGTGGAACATCACCTAATGGAGTGATCGTTGAAACGATTGAGTTGGCGGATAAACGATTCTTTGTAGCAGTTCAGTTTCATCCTGAGTTTAAAAGTAGACCTAATTCGCCACATCCTTTGTTTTATCAATTAGTTAAGCATGCTGCTTCAAATATTTGATATAATTAAACAGGAGGCAAATATGGAAAAAAAATATAATGATATAAACCAAGAATTAATGACTTTTATTGATAAGACACCAAACGCTTTTAGTTGTGTCATAAATGTCAAGGAATATTTATTAAGTAATGGCTTTAAGGAAGTTAACGAGAGCGATGATTGGAATCTTTATGAAAATTCAAAATTTTTTGTGATCAGAAATGATTCTTCAATAATCGCTTGTGACCTTAATGATGAGAAGATTAAAAATGGTTTTAATATCGTGGCATCACACGGTGATTCTCCCGCATTTACATTGAAACCAAATGCAGAGATAAACGAAAATGATTATCTTAAATTAAATACTAATGGTTATGGTGGGATGATCATGCATTCATGGCTTGACCGTCCTTTATCTTTAGCTGGCAGAGTTATCGTTAGAAAAGACGGTATCTTAAGTACTAAGATTATCGATATCGATAAAGATCTTATGATCATCCCCAGTCAATCAATTCATCAAAATCGTGAAGTCAATGATCGTAATAATCTAAATGCTCAAGTTGATATGTTACCAATTTTGGCTACTGGTATAAAAGAGGGCGCATTGAATGCTTTGATCGCTAGCTATTTTCCGGATCAACAGGTAAAAGATTATGATCTATTCTTGTATAATCGCACTAAAGCAATCTATTGTGGCTTAAATGATGAATTCATCGTTTCGCCAAGACTTGATAATCTTGCCTGTGCTTTTAATTCCTTAAAAGCCTTTGTTGAAGCGGAAAATGATCAGACTAATAGAATATATTGTTGTTTTGATAACGAAGAGATTGGTAGTCTTACCCAATCTGGTGCTGATTCTACATTCCTAAGTGATGTCTTAAATCGGATATGCATAAAATATCAGGTGAGTATCTATAATGCTTTAAGTAGATCAATGTTAATAAGTGCTGATAATGGTCATGCCCTTCACCCTAATGCTCCTGGTAAGAATGATATAACTAATAAAACAAAACTAAACAAGGGGCTAATAATCAAACACCATGTAAACTATACAACTAATGCTTTAAGTTCAAGCATTTTTAAAGATATATGTGATAAGGCCGATGTGAGTTATCAAGATTGGGCATGTCGTTCTGATCTAAGAAATGGGGCTACGCTTGGCGGAATTAGCTTGAGTCATGTAAGCGTAACTTCAGTTGATATTGGCTTACCTCAACTTGCGATGCACGCCGCCGTTGAAACGATGGGTTCTTACGATAGTTATACAATATATACTGCTCTTAAAGCATTTTATCAAACTAAGGTCATTAAACCTGTCAATTAAAAGTTAATCTTGAGTAAAATTTACAGATATAATACCATATAACCACTTAAAAGAATTATCAATGACATTATTAGCGTATTTAGTAAAAATAGGCATATTAATAAACATCTTTAAAATCATTTGTATTAGTGATAGAATGATGACAGATGGTGGTTTATGAAAAAAAGTAAGGGAATGACTTTGATCGAAGTTGTTATAGCATTAGCTATATTTGGCATGATCGCGGTTGCGATCTTTCCATCCCTTTTAGTTTTGGCTAAGATCAATATATTATCAAAAGCTAATTTATCATCTAATTATATTGCTCAAGATGTAAGTGAGTCATTGTTTCATTATAGTCAATCAATCCAAGAGGATGATCTAATAAGTTCTTTAGTAAATAATCACAGTTTTGTAGTAGATGACAATATTGATGGTACCTATCATTTATCAAAGAATGAGGGAGATTTTAGGATAAGCGTTACTGTTATATTTAATGCACCATCAAATGAATTTGTGACTACTATCGTTAATGTAGCTTCATTAAATGATACGATAGCCAATCAAAATAGTCAGATCGAATCGATTTTGAGCTTTGGTGGCTGATATGAAAAACGCTAAAAAAGGGTTTACTTTAATCGAGTTGATAATCGTAATTGCGATTATATCCATTATATCCTTAGGAGTAATGAATATCGTGTTATTTTTAACTCGGTTTTTTTCAAATGAAGATGCAGACATAACAAGACAAAACAATGTGCGGATAGTTGTTGTTAATTTTGAAAAGGATGTTAGAAAGTCTGATCAACAAGTTAGTGTGATCGATGATTGTGTGAATGTAAATTCTATCAGTTACTGTTTGATCAATCAGGCAATCTATCGTGATTCGTTAATGATAGCTGATAATATTAGTGTCTTTGATGTTGTCTTAGCTACGGATAATACCTATTTGGATATCGTTGTTGAATCTACAGCCGATAGTGATGGTGAAACATCGACCGCTCAAACAAGAATTTATTTACGAAAGGGTGATTAGTATGAGAATACTTAAAAACAAAAACGGTATGGCTCTTATCACGGTTATGATCATCTTTTTAGTGTTGACTACTTTACTTGGCGCTTTAATGGTCTTATCTCATAATAATTTAAATCAATCAATACGAACTAAAGAGCATACAACCGCTTATTATACTGCTGAAGCGGGAATGACTAAAGTTGTTAGTGATTTTGAGGGGTATCTTCAAGCGCTTAGTCAACAAAGTCCGACATTGAGTGTTAGTGCATTTATAACTGCAGTAAATGCTTACGTGATCGATAATGCTTATCAACAAGTAGTATTACAGGAAAATAACGGAGAGATTCCTACTGCTGATGTAACATTGACTTATAGTGGGATAGAGGATGAAACCTATTACAGTTATGTGATAACATCAGTAGGCCATTTTGGCCGCTATGATCGAACATTGATCACTAATTATAAATTTGATTATAGTTTAAGTGGTGAAGGAAATGGATTTATCATTGATAAGGCGGTTATGGTTAAAAATGTCTTTGAATTATCAGGTAGCTCACAGGTAATAGGTGCTCCGATATCATCTTATCAGACTGGTCCTGGCGCAATTGTTATGGGGTGGTCAACAAAAGTACCGGCTATAGAATTGGATCCAAGCTTGTTTGATGATCAAGGTAATCTTGAAGATACTTCTATTTTTAATAGTTTAACGAATATCGATGGAAAGATTACTGAAGGCGGGTTAGATGCAGTAACTCCGCTTGATGAAGTACATGAATTTCCACCGATAGTCATGCCTACCTATCCAAGCAAAGAAACATTGGCAAGGTTACCATCCTATACATACTACTATAGTCAATGGAATAATTATCAGTTGGTCAAAGATGATGGTAGTTTAATCAAAAATAGCTGGATGTTGCGTGATGTTACTTATACAATACCTACGACTTCCTCTTGGTATTATGTACCAGAATTAATTATTGAAGGCCAAGAGATATTTAAGATAGATGTTGGTAATTCTGATAAATACTTAGTAGTTGATAAGTTGAATTTGGATGGTCATTTCGAAATAATCGGTAGTGGTACTTTAACAATCTATGTTACTGGTAATACTCCCGATACAGCGACATCGGCTGATCGTAATCGTGTAACTTTAGAATATACTAGTAGTACTCCTGTAGGTGCGATTGATCATCCTGAAAAATTTGTTGTTTATGTTAATGAGCTCTATTATCGCTCTGGTAATAAAAAATATCCAATCACGATCAGTATTGGAGGATCATCTGTTTATCATATGTCATTGATGGGAGCAAATTTTAATTTCTCGACTGGTGGTAGCGCATCAATCCATGGCTATGTAGTGACAGGTGGAGAATCAGTAGTCATAAGGGGAGGATCTGGAGTAACGACCACTTTATATTATGCACCTAATGCTCATATTGAATTAAGTGGATCCGGTTATGTTAATGGGGCGATAATGGGTGAGAGTTTCTTGGGTTCTGGTAATGTTAGGGTTAATTATGATGATGTTGCATTGAGAATTTTCCTTTTGCGGTAATGGATCCAATAACTGGTGGAAGTGGAACATCAACACCAGTGTTATCCATTCTACGTGGAATGACG
>JAQUCI010000119.1 GCA_028686295.1 Erysipelotrichaceae bacterium
ACTTATCCATCTATTTGAATCATCGTATGCACTATCTTAATCATATTGACTTACGTAAACTATATATTGACTCTCGCTCTTTTAGTAAAGCTAATCACCAAGTAATAATGGATCCAAGTATTGATCTTTCAATATTTGAATCCAAAAATCGTTATGACAAGTCTTTTACTTTTAATTGGCTAAAAATCTTTAACCACCCTAAATAAACTAAAACTGAATTCACTTCTTACTTTTCTATAGTTTTATCTCTTCACTTTATTCCATACTTATTTGACACTAAGTTGTTGACTTAAACAGGGTGATAAGTTATCATATGAATAATAAATACATTATAAATTTATTTATAATGAATAATTGAACCGAGGAGGCAACATGGAAAACAAAGTGTATAGCGTAGTTGAAGATTTAATCAAACAAGTTAAAGAAACGCAGGCTGAAAATGTTGAAAAAACTGCAAGGATATTTGCAGAAACATTGAAAAAGGGCGGTTTATTACAAGCGTTTGGTTCAGGACACTCACAAGCTGGAGCAAGTGAATTATGTCATCGTGCTGGAGGATTCATTCCTACTAAACAAATTAAAGAACCAGCTGGTGGAGCTTATGAAGGCATTGAGGGTGTCGGTACTTCGTTTATGCGTAAAGTTGATGTACGTGCTAATGATGTAGTAGTGTTAATCTCAAATTCAGGTCGTAATCCATTACCAATTGAGATAGGTTTACGTTCTAAAGAGAAAGGAGCTAAGATCGTTGTCATTACATCGCTGGCTACATCAAAAAATGTTACTTCGAAACATTCAAGTGGTAAAAAATTATATGAGATAGCGGATGTTGTGTTAGATAATTGTGTTGTTGAAGGAGATGCTTCAATTGATCTTGAGGGATTAGATAGCAAGATTTGTGGCATGTCATCGATCACTACTGCTGTACTTATTCAAGCAGCGGTTTACCGTGCAGCACAAATGCTTTTAGAAGAAGGAATCGTTCCACCAGTATTTATGTCACAAAATGTTGATGGTGGCGCTGAATACAACGAAAAACTTGTTGATAAGTATTTCGATCGTTTATATCATATGTAATTTAATAACCTGTACGATGTTCGTACAGGTTTTAATTTTATCTTTTATGATTTAATAGTTTCAAAGCATCCTCTTCCAATAAAGCTTTGCTAAAGTAAAATCCTTGATACATATCGCAGTCGTGTTGCCTTAAATAGTCAAGCTGTTCTTTATTTTCGACACCCTCAGCAATTACTTGATGACCTAATTTATGTGCCATGGAAATGATATCACTTATCAGATTCTTTTTAGGGTCGCTTGATGATAGCTTACTTACGAAATGGCGATCAATTTTCAAGATGTTTACATTTAACTCTTCTTCACGAGCTAATGAGGAGTAGCCTGTACCAAAATCGTCGATTGATACTTGAATACCTAATTTATGTATCTCATCAAGTTTACGATTAATTTCTTGATAACTATCAGAAAATATTGATTCAGTAACTTCAATGTTTATATTTTTGGGGCTTACTTTGTTATGCTTTATTAAAGAGATCAAGTCTTTGATGAAATTATCATTTAATAGTTGTATAGCTGAAACATTTAGCGCGATGATAACATCTTTATGACCAGCTTTTTCTATCTTTTTAGAAAATGCGAATGCTTTTTCGATGATCTTTTTTCCATAAGGAAGAATTAAAAGCGAGGATTCAGTAACAGGTATAAACTCATTAGGCATAATGTTACCGAGGTGTTGGTGTCTAAAACGAGCAAGAGCTTCAAAACCAATGATCTTATTTGTTTTAATTTCAATGATTGGTTGATAAACTAAGAAGAAGTCGGCTGATCTTTCATCAACTAAGTAATTCTCTAAGGATTCGGTTATAAGTTTCTCTCGGGTATTATGTTCAGCAATCTTCTTATCATAGAATGAATAACTTATGTTATGGTGAACATTGAAATGATCACTTGCGATAGCTGCTTGTCTTAATAAAGTGACAACATCATTTTTCTTGTTGTGATCTATCTCGATAATACCAATACTAAAACCAATTGTTCTTTGCTTAACACGATTGTCAAGTTCACGGACAATCTTTTGTACAAAACTCTCAACTGTAGCCGGCTTATGATAGCCGTGCACTAAAAAAATAAAACGATCATTGAATGGATGATAAAGCATATGTTTGTCATCATTAAGTTCTTTTAAGATATTAGCGACTTCAAGAATAAGTTGATTTCCAACTTTATACCCATAAGATGTGACCAGGTGGCTATAGCGTCTTATGTAGATCATGACCATTGATGCTTGTTTGATCTTTCCCTCTTGTTGTTGAGTGATTATCGTGTTTTCAAGTGATCTTAGGTTAAGGATATCAGTTAACGAGTCATGCTCACTTGCGTGTTTTATGAGTATTTCATTAGTTTTTCGCTGATCAATATCGATTATCAACCCTTCTAACCACTTTACTTGCCCATTTTGATCATAGATAGCTTGCCCTTGTTCCCAGACCCACTTATATGTGCCATTAGGCATCATTATCTCATATTCTTCAAGAAACTTAGTATGATCATTTATGGCCATTTGCCAACTCTCCCATATAAGGTCTCGATATTCAGGTTTAATAAGGTCATTATAAGATAATATGTGATTATTCAATAAAAAGCTAGCGTTATAGCCCGTAAGTTCGTAACAGCCATTAGATACATAAAGCATTGTCCATTCTTTGTCATTTTTACAACGATACATCATACCTGGTAAATTATCCAGGAGGACGGCCTTACTCTGTTCGCTTTCTTGTAGCAAAGATTCGGCAGCCTTTCTTTTTGAAATATCTTGCATCAAATATATATAGTTGTATTTATAACTATTATTAAGATTAAGTTTGGCTATGATCAAGTTAATCCATACTTCGGTTTTATCTGGTTTTATGAATCGACTTTCGGTTTCATAGCTAGTGCTCTCACTGTTTTCTAGTTCCTTAAACAATTTTAGATCTTTTTCAAGATCATCAGGATGAATGATAGATTGCCACCCTAATGATAGTAATTTGGCTTTATCATATCCGGTTATTTTCTCGAGAATAGCGTTCATATGAATGGTCTCATCTTTTGAATCTATCGCTAAAGGGACATTTCTGCTCGCAAAAGCGATACCCAAAGGAGCTTGTTTTAAGATCGTTTGAACAGTTAAAAACTCTTGATGTGATTTTTGCTCAAATAATTGTTGAATCTTTAATAATTCTAAATGGGTCTGTATTCTAGCTTTCAATGAATACATGTTGACTGGTTTTCTAATATAATCAACAGCTCCCAGTTGTAACCCTTTGATCTCATTGTCAATCTCATTATAATTAGTTAAGATTAAAGTTCTTAATCTTTTATACCGATTGGTATCTTTAAGATGTCTTAATACTTCAAAGCCATCCATTTTGGGCATATTGATATCAAGTATTAAGATATCAATCTCATTTTTGCTTATGATATCAAGAGCTTCAACACCATTTTCTGCTGTTAATACTTCATACTCATTTAAGAGTTTTTCGATGATCGTGCGATCTGATTTAGAATCATCAACTATCAAAATCTTGGTATCCATATGTGCTCCCTTCATCGAGTGATCTATTGATTCTTGTAATCGTAGTATCAAAGATCGTCATGGTATTTATTAGTGTGTTGTTAGTATTATCCTTACTTTGTTTTAGTATTATCTTTATGCTCATTGATTTATCGTCTAAGCTGTGCCAAATACTTTAGTACTACCATTTAATTTTAGAATAAATTTAATGTTGTCTGTGAATCATTTTCATTGATCAAGGATTGATTGTGGGATCGACCATTATAGATAACGTTTAATAGTTTTATATGATCATCAAACAGGGTTATCTTAGGATTTTTAAATTTCACAAAATTTATTATCTAGTAAAAGCATTTGAATATTTTCTTTGTAATAATAGTAGCATTTTTTTAATAAAGTTTATAGATTACATCAAATAATGATTAATCTAATTAGTAGTTTCATATGATCTGGGGAAAAAGATTATAGAGATCTTATTAACATATTTGAGAAGTATCTTATGATCTTTTATATCATTGATTGATTTTATTGTTTTTCCTTTAATGTCTTGAGTTTTGAGGAAATTTATTAATAGATGATAAGGTTAAAAACCTATCAAGAAGATCTGATTTTATATTTTTTGTCTTTTATAGAAAATGAATGATGTCAATGTGTATTTAGTTTCTTTTGTTACTCTTAGTAGATCAAAATATAGAAATTGTATTGTTTGTTTTAAATATTCAAATTTATACGTACTAAGTATTTTTATAAAGCTAAAATAAAAAGTTGAATTAACTCAACTTTTAT
>JAQUCI010000120.1 GCA_028686295.1 Erysipelotrichaceae bacterium
GATGCAAGAAAAGCGGTACAACCATCTTTGATGACATTATAACTTATCGCATCAATAGATGACTGCTGGCCATCAATGCTGTCGTGATTATTAGCGCCATGAATATGAGTATCAATAAACCCTGGTAAGACATAATCGTCACCAACATCAATAACGTGGGCATTTGGATGATCAATTCTAAGATCATTTTTTGACACTGCGCTTATTTTATTATCTGTTATACCAAGATAACCGTTTTCGATCCTATCGTGACCGTCAATGATCAATTCTTTAGCTTTGATTATGATATCCATATCAACCTATATACTCCTTATACTCATTTATGATGCTAACACTGCTACTTGTTCCAATTCTTTCAGCTCCAGCATCAAGCATTGCTAACATCGTTTTCAAATCTTTTATTCCTCCAGATGCTTTAACTTTGACCTTTTCACCAACTGTTTCTTTCATCAATCGAACATTCTCTACCGTAGCACCAGCTGTACCAAAACCCGTCGAAGTTTTAATGAAATCAGGCTGTACTTCTTTGGCGATCAGAGCAGCTTTGATAATCTGCTCTTTACTTAAATAACAAGTTTCAAAAATAACTTTAAGGATTACTCCATGTACATCACATACTTCTTTAATACTTTGCATCTCAGTTCTGATATAGTCAAGATCATCATCGATCAATTTACCAATATTCAATACATAATCGATCTCATCTGCACCATGCTTGATCGCCAACTCTGTCTCATAAACCTTTACATCGATACAAGTTTGTCCAAGCGGAAAACCAATAGCCGCTCCAACATGAACTTTACTACCCTTTAGTAATTGATGACATAAAGCTGTCGGATAAGAATTGATAGCAGCCATCGCAAATTCATACTCACGACATTCATTACACAATTTAATTAGATCAACTTCACGCGCAAATGGTTTCAAGTATGTATGATCGATCAACTTAGCAAATTCATTAACTGTATATTTCTTCATTCATCTTCCTCCTTGATCAAAGAATGGTAAAAACATAAAATATACTAAACTATAGTTTAGTATATTTTACTCTATTATAACTTTTAACTCAATTACAAAGAGATCTCAACTGCATCATCGATTATCAATGATAAATAACCATCTTTTGTTTTGTCTTGGTGTTCTTGTTTAGCTTGAATCAACAAGTTTTCGTCTTCATAAAGATCAATTGCAGTTAAAGCTAACACTTTAGCAGCCATTATTATCCCTTTATGAGCTATGCTATGTTTACCTATCGCAACATTTTGCCAGCTATGACCCGGACTTGCTAATGGCCATGTAACAGCTGTTATCTGTGCTGTAGGTGTTTGGTAACTAACATCTCCTACATCAGTAGATCCCATCATTCTTTTTGAATGATGTTGATATGGCATAAGGAAATTAGCTATCACATGATTTTGTTTTAAACTTTCTGTTATTTGATCTTTTATATCACTATTATTAGCTAAGAATTCTGCAATAGACTCATCAGTATATGTGGCTTGTAGTTGTTTAGCAAATGATAATTCCTCATCCGAATAATATGGCAAGTTTAAATCTTTGAAATTTGTATACAACACCTTTTCAAGTATTGAATTACTGATCAAGTCTGAGCTTCCATCAATAAACCGCTTAGTCATTGTCGTTTCACTCATCATCGCTGCTGCTTCAGCAATCTGATCTACCCTTTTAAGAAGTGCTAGTGTTTCTTTATTACTTCCACCTCTTATCATATATAATACTCGAGCATGTGATTGAACAACATTTGGTGATACCCCACCTGTATCAGTTATCGCATAATGGACGCGTGCATGAGATGGCATGTGTTCTCGTAAGAACTGAACTCCTAAATTCATTAGTTCAACTCCATCTAAAGCACTTCGACCAAGGTGTGGGTCCCCAGCGGCATGAGAAGCAATACCATCAAAGCTATACTCAATCTGTATACTAGCATTACATGTTCCACTCGTTACGGCATTCTTATCACTTGGATGCCAAGTTAATGCTGCATCAAGTTGATAAAACATATTAGCTTTAGCCATAAATGCTTTAGCAGCCTTCCCTTCCTCACCAGGACAACCATACAATATGATGGTTCCTCTTTGATCTTTTAAATACTCTTTTATAGCTAAACTTGCCAAATAACTACCCGCCCCTAGAAGATTATGACCACACCCATGGCCATTATCCTTATTGGGATCTTTTTCTTTTTTAACCGTATTAGCAATCTGTGATAACGAGTCCAAAGCGTCATATTCAGCCAATATACCAATTATTGGTCTTCCCTTTCCATAAGTAGCTGTAAAAGCCGTTTGGATATTAGCAACTTCACGACATACTTCAAAACCTTCAGCCTCTAAACTTTCAATATATAAGTTTGCAGATCTATTTTCCTCAAGTGATAATTCTGCATAATCATAAATCTTATCACTAATACTTATAGCATCAGCTTGACGTTTATCGATATACTCAACAATCTCAATTTTATTCATGATCATTCCTCCACATTTCAACATTTATGACTAAATACTTACTCTAGCTCTTTTTTCATACTTATTAACTATCTTACTTAAAGTAAATGTTAGTATAAAATAGATCAATCCAACAAATATAAGTGGTTCGATAACCAAATATGTTGCACCAGAAACTGTACGATAAGCAGACATCAAATCGCCTATAAAGAAAGTTGAAGCTAATGATGTTTCTTTAATGATCATGATAAATTCATTTCCAAGAGCTGGAAGGATATTGGTGATAGCTTGAGGAAATACAATTTTAATCATCGTTTGTCTATGATCAAATCCTAGACTTAAGGAAGCTTCACTTTGTCCCTTATCTACTGCTTGAATACCAGATCGAACAATTTCTGATACATAAGCTGAACTATTTATTACAAGCGATATAGCTATACATACAAATTTCGATAAAGAGACAAATGTAATCATATTGGGTAAAACAAGATAGAAGAAGTATAGTTGTAGCAAGATTGGTGTACCTCTTATCAACTCTACATAACTATTGATAAAGATATTTAAAATTTTAATGTTCTTAAGTTTAAGGATCGCCAATAAGGAACCTAAGATAGAGCCGAAAAAGACAGCGATCATTGATAACATCAAAGTATAATATAGCCCCTTGATCAAAAAAATGTCCCAATAACTAACGATCATTCTTATAAGATTTTCTAAGATATCAACAACTTGATTCATGATTACCTCTTACTTGATAGATCATATTTATTCAGTGATCTCGCCAAGTTCTTTGGCAAGCGCAACAGCATCTGAATACCATTGAGTGTATAATCCCTGTTCATATGCCTTAGCTAGGATTTTATTGATAACCTCTTCTAGATCAGTTTCTCCTTTTTTGATCAATATGACATTTCCTTCATTCTCTACTTCGAATCTAAAAGGACTTAAAGCTAGGCTAGGATAATTTTCAATGAAGGCTTCACCATTAGCAATAGCCACACAAAGACCGTCAACTTTTCCATTTATTAATTCGAGCACAGCTGTATTAAGATCAACGATAGGATTCGCCTCTGCATTTGGTAATTGCTCGATTAATAAATTATATTGTAAAGAAGCATTTTGAGCTGATACTAGTTTTCCATCAAAATCTGTACCAATTTCAAGTGCATCTAGATTGCTAGCAAGTACCAAAATACCTTGTTCGTTATTATCATCAGCATAATATGGATCAGATAATATGAAGTTCTTAGCTCTTTCTGCTGTTTCGGCATATCCAGATATCGAAATATCAACATTTCCTAAAGATACAGCCGCCTGACATGAACTAAAATCCATAGCATCGATAAATAGTTCAACACCTAATTCAGACGCGATATATTTAGCTAATTCAATATCAAAACCAACATATTGCATTTGATCACTTTTGTTAGCATCAATAAACTCCATTGGTGCAAAATCAGGACTAACAGCAACTCTTAAGACATTTTTCTTTTGGATTGTTTCAAGTTTGGTTGAATCTTTCGCTTGATCAAAAGAACAACCACTTAAAAATATTAATCCGAATATAATCATGACGATAATCTTCTTTTTCATTTTATTTACCTTTCTCAATAAAAAAGTCTCCAGAAATTCTGGAGACGTGTTAGCGCGGTACCACTCCTGTTATCTATAAAATCATAGATCACTCTACTTTTAACGCCAGCTTCGCGTTTGACCCTACTATGTTCAAGTCAACATCTAACAAGTGCGGTTCAATGTTATGATCCATCAAGCTTTCACTCTACCCTGATTCGCTAAATCTTCAATAACATTTACTCTCTTGATCTTTGATTTATGACGATATGTTAAAACATCTTGAAAA
>JAQUCI010000121.1 GCA_028686295.1 Erysipelotrichaceae bacterium
GTAAGCGATGGCACTTAAAAGGGTCTTATCATTCAATCCAGTATAAAAAAAGATTAAAAGGGTCAACAAGAGAATCATAGTAATATGAGGTTGATTAATAAAAGTATTTATCAATGCACAAAAACTTATTACCAGGGAAATGTTTAAAATGAGATAGACTGCGTTTAGCACGAAGTAATCATACAGACTCATGATATTCATATCGGCGAATCGAAATTGATATTCACCTAAACTTAAAGGAGAATAGACCACAGGTTGATTAAGCCATCCGATCTTGTGATTAAATTGTAGGATTGCGTAAATGATAACGAATGATGAGATGATGATCGCGATCGTTATGAATATGCGTAAGATAATCTTAACAATGATGATGTGACTTCTTTTATATGGCTGTGAAAAGGTAAGTTGCAGTGATCTTTTTGGACATTCGTTGTTGATCAGATCAAAGCCAACAAATATCGTGATCAGTGTGATGATCAGCCAAAGGTATGTTGTGGTAAGATATGTGAAGAAGCCTAATACTGATCCAACAGTAACAGGACTTAAATGAATGGTTGGTATATCCTGTTCAATCAGTGACAGACGGATCTTGTTATTGATAGCATCAGTTGAACGCAAAGTTATCAATAGTTGATTAGCACGTTGATAATCGTTATGCAATAATGCTTCCTCAAGATTTATTTGGATAGCTAACTTTTCTTTATTGTCTTTAATACTATCTAGTAGCTTTGTTGGATTGTTGAGTTTAGGTAGTTGACTTTCTTGTTGGGCAATGAGGTTTTGTTGACTCATTCTAATAGTTTGGTAAACCTGTAATTGTGAAGAATTAAAGGTTGAATAAAGCGAAAAGTAGTGATTAGCGGTAAATAATAGGGTGATGATACATGCCAATAGGATCAACCACCATCTTTTTTGATGTTTTAGTTTCAGGATTTCGCTTATTAAAAGTTTGATCATTGATAGATCTCACTGTATTCTTCTTCGATCGTTCTTATTAAGCGATCGATCTGTTTTATCATGATGTTATTTGAATGACATGTTTGTAATATCATATTAAGCGTTGTTTTTTGATCAATAGTGATGATAATGCCGTTTTCAATAGTTGTCGTTTCACATTCAAATTGCGTTTTGATCAAATGATCAAGTTCAAGTGGACGATCGACCATTAATTGATATCTTGTATAAGATGAGTTGTAAGTTGGTGTAATGATCGTTCCGTTTTTGATATAAATGAAGCGATCGCATAGATTTTCTAGATGGTGTAACTGATGAGAACTGATCAAAACAGCAGTTTGATCTTTGTTTGCATGTTCTTTGATCAACGATAGGAAAGTTGATACGCCGTTTGGATCTAAACCATTAGTTGGCTCATCGAGTAATAGTAGTTTTGGTTTAGGCAGAAGGCACATGCCAAGCATTAAACGTTGTTTCATACCTAATGAGTAAGTTTTAACTGGTTTATGGATGGCTGTTCTCAGCTCAATCAGTGATTCAATCTCATTTATTCTAGTGTTGTTTACATTTCTTAACCACGCTATTATCTTTAGATTTTCATGTCCACTTAACTCGCTATAAAGCATGGGATATTCGATCATGGCAGAAAGATCGGCCAATGCTTCTTCACGATGGGTATTTATATTCTTATTAGCTATGAGAACTTGGCCGCTACTTGCTTGCCATAATGAAGTTATTATCTTCATGGTTGAACTTTTACCAGAACCATTTGGGCCGATAAAGCCAACGATCTCACCTGCTGATAAGGAAAAACAGATATCATTAAGAATAGTCGATTTATCAATAAATTTAAATACGTGCTCTAAATTTAAGATATTATCCATTAAATTCTCCTTTTTTTATTAATTATACATATAAAAAGTGTAGAAATCCAATCTACTTAATGAATTATAAGAGATTTAGGAGTTTTCATCATAAGATTCTATAATATCTTGTTAAATAGAAAGGCAAAAAATCAAATGATAAAAAGAAGCGTATTCAGGTTTATAATGATCGTATTATGTTGTTTAGCTTTTCCATTACAGAAGGCTGATGCTCAATATATTGCCAGTGATCTACAGCCGTCAAAAACGGATATTAACAGGATTAAAGCAGCCGATGTACTTTATAGTTATGATGATATTTTCTATGAAGATCGTTGGGAAGCACGTGAAAATTATGTACATACGGTACTATATTACAATAATAGTTTTTGGTTAGATCACACATATAGCTTAGACGCAACAATGGCAGCGGATAAAAATGCAGGGTTGACTCGTACAAGGACTTATCATGTATATGGTATTGATTGATTCATAAAATATCCTTAATTTGAAGAAAAATAATGCATTAAATGAATTATACCTCATCGATAATGTAAGGGTTTTTATTGTATAATTAAACTATGAAAGTAGAGGAGTAAGATGAAAATAATTGAGGTCATCGAAAGAATAAAGAAATATCATTTAGGTAGTGTTAATGGACAGCCGATAGATGAGAGTAAAACAAGGGATAAGATCCTATATGGAGATGCTTCACAAGAGTGTAGTGGGATCGTGACTACATGTTATGCATCAAGCGATGTAATAAGAGAAGCTCAAAAAAGGGGTGCTAATCTTATAATCGTTCATGAAGCTTTGTTTTGGAATCATGGTGATCACCAAGAGTGGTTAGCTGATAATAATGTATTTAAAGCTAAAAAGAAATTATTAGATGATACAAAGATCGTTGTTTGGCGTGATCATGATTATATTCATTCTGGCATTCCACTAGCAGATGGTAGTTATGTTGATGGTATATTTTATGGAGTCATGAAAGTCTTAGGTTGGGAAGAGTATTTGATCGATGAAGGCTTTAGACCGATGACTTTTAAGTTTCCTAAAAGAACAGTTACTAGTATTGCCAAAGAGTTGATCGAAAAAACAAATTTAAACGGTTTGAGGATAACAGGTGATCCTAATGCTGAGGTTGAAAAACTCAAGATCGTATCACATATAATGGGACCAGCAGATAACGACATGATAAAAATGATCGAACAAGAGAAAATTGATGTTATCATTACCTTAGAAATAACAGACTATACTGTTAGTGAGTATATACGTGATTCAGCAATGTTAGATCATCCACGAGCAGCGATCAACATGGGACATTTCAACACTGAAGAACCGGGTATGGAATATATGCTTGAATATTTACCTAAGATCGTAGGTGAGATACCGGTGAGCTATGTTCAATCTGGTGATGCTTATCAATTTATCTTAAATGATTAGACAAGAAAATGGCATATGCATTAGCAATGCCATTTTTAGTTCTTGAATGTAAAAATTTACATGATTATGTAAAAATGTAAAATTAATTAGACAAAGCTAAGATTACAGTGTAAAATTGTATTGCATATAAAGCATAAGATTCACTGGTTTAGTTAAAGACAGTACTAAATGGTGCCAATTGGAATATTATTCGGGCATCATTTACAGTTTAAGGCTAACAACTGTTAAAAAGATGATTAAATCATGAAAATTAGAACCAAAGGATGCTTTATGATGGATATTCGTATATACTATTTTGGGGGTTGCGATGAAAGACGTTTATAGTAATCCATTAAGTGATAGATATCCTAGCAAACAAATGTTATATTTGTTCTCTTCAGAAAACAAATTCAAGACCTGGCGCAAATTATGGGTAGCTTTGGCTGAAGCCGAACAAGAATTAGGATTAAAGATAAGTAATGAACAGATCGTTGAATTAAAGGCGAATGTTGATAATATAAATTATGATGTAGCGGCTTTAAAAGAAAAAGAGATAAAGCATGATGTTATGAGCCATGTTTATGCTTATGGCGTACAGTGTCCATTGGCGAAAGGTATCATTCATTTAGGAGCAACCAGTTGCTATGTTGGTGATAATACCGATCTTATCGTAATGTATGAAGGACTTAAGCTTATTAGAATAAAACTAGTTAATGTTGTTGCAAATTTAAGTGAGTTTGCTCTTAAACATAAGGATCTATCAACTTTGGCTTATACACATTTTCAAGCGGCTCAACCAACGACTGTTGGCAAAAGAACGACTTTGTGGATTAATGATCTAATAATGGATATTGAAGAAATTGATCATATACTAGCTGATTATCGTTTATTGGGATCAAAGGGCACAACGGGAACTCAAGCTAGTTTTTTGGAGCTTTTTGATGGTGATCATCAAAAATGTCGCAGATTAGATGAGTTGATAGCTAATAAGATGGGATTTACTGCTTGTGTGGCAGTTTCTGGTCAAACTTACTCAAGGAAAATTGATAGTAAGATCATT
>JAQUCI010000122.1 GCA_028686295.1 Erysipelotrichaceae bacterium
AAAAATACTTAATATGGGTGATCTACAAATTGTATTAATACCCGGTGAATTAGGTTCAATATTAGGCTTAAGAATTAAAGAGGCTTCTAAAGCAAAAGTGTGCATAGTATGGGCATATGTTAATCCATGTCATTTAGGATATATGATTGAAAGAGAAGCATACAATGGATTTTCACAAGAAAGCAATGTTACGAACTATCCAGCTGGGATAGCAGATGAGTATATTGATGATATAATAAAAAACTTATAGTAGCGATTTCTGTTTTGTATTATCGTCATTGAAATATGATGAAAAAAGTTTTATAGTTTTCATGTTTTTGTTATAATTTGATTATGAACAAGTATATTATCTAAACTAATAATTATAATAACAAAAAATTGAACTTTATAGATAATGGATAGGAGTGTATTATGAAACAGAAACGATGGGGTAAAATTCTAGAACTTTGCGAAAGTAAGAATGTTGTAAACGTTAAAGATCTTATCAATTATTTAAATGTTTCAGAAGCTACCATAAGAAGAGATCTTCAAAATATGGAAGATAATGATCTTATTGTTCGTTTTCATGGTGGTGCAAAATTGAACGAAAAATCTAATTTAGAAAAATCAATGTCATTGAAAACATTATTAAACATCGAAGAAAAAAATTATATATCAAGTTATGCTGCTAGTTTAATAAAAGATGGAGATATAGTCTTTTTAGATGCTGGATCAACAACTTATAATCTAATAGATCATATCAAGGCAAAAGATATAACGATTGTTACAACTGGGATTCCACATCTTAGCAAATTATCACAAAAAGAAATCAGAACATTTGTTGTAAGTGGTTTTGTAAAGTCTTCAACAGTTGCAGTAACGGGTAAAGAAACAGTTAATCAAATAAGTAAAATGGTTTTTGATATTTCTTTTATTGGTACAAACGGTATTCATGCTCAAGCCGGATTTACCACACCTGAAGAATACGAGGGTGAAGTAAAAAGCATGGTTATAGAAAAATCAAAAGAATCTTATATACTAGCTGATAGTAGCAAATTTAATAAATTATGTTTCGTAAAATTTGCAAATCTTGAAGATGCAAAAGTGATTACAGATAAGAAAATTGACAGTTTTGATTATACGCTCATTGATTGTATTTTTGTAGGAGAAAATGAAATCATAAAATAGAAGAAATTATAGTAATTGATTATTAGTTACATAGTGAAGCTCCTGTTGGAGCTTTTAATCTTGAAAGTAGAAACATTAAACTAGCGAGATACTTGCGTAATAATGCTGTACAATCAATGAAGTATCAAAAAGAGTTATGTTCACTGTATTGTGAATATTTGAGTGTTAATTTAATAGCCTCATATATAATGACCATGAAAAGGAAGAAATATCTCAAAAGAATTAAAAAAATTATATTTTGATTTATTTTTAAAGTTTAATGATCACTTATATATCTATAACTTGATGATTTGCCGCTTTCATGATTCGGTTCATGATGGCTTTTCCTACACCTATTTCAGGGATAGCAACAATATAAGCTTCTTTGATATTTAGTTGATCTAATTGACGGAATGCGGAAAATAGATTTTTAGCAATAATATTCATGTTATCGAGTGATCCTAAATCAATAACTATATCAGTGTCCAATGATGAGATTATATTGGTTGGACCTAATACGGCTATCTTAGGATCAGTTTTAGTTTTGGTGAGTAAATAAGCTTTAACTGCGTTGTTTGAGCCGCGTATGACCTTTAATGTTGCCATAGGGGCATAATGTTTATATTTCATTCCTGGAGCTTTAGGCACATTATCAATTAAAATCTCTGATTGATCTAAAACAGATGTTTTAAGTACCTGTTCAATCATCGATTGGGTAATACTTCCAGGTCTTAAGATGATTGGTATATCAGAAGTCATATCAATTACTGTGGATTCTAAACTAATAGAGGCATCTCCTCCATCGATAATGACATCGACTCTACCTTTAAAATCATGTAATACATTTTCAAAGGTAGTTGAAGATGGTTTGCCTGATATATTAGCGGAAGGTGCGGCTATTGGTAGATTAGTTGTTTCTAATAAGATTCGAGCAACAGGGTGTGATGGTATCCGAATTGCGACTGTTGATAAACCACCTGTTACACTTATGGGGATAGTATCTTTTTTTCGTAATATTAAAGTCATCGGCCCTGGCCAAAAGCATCAGCTAAAGCATAAACTGCTGGGTTATCGATGTAGGCATATTCTGTAATTTGTTCAAAATAGGCTAGATGAACAATTAAAGGATTATCAGATGGTCTACCTTTAGCCGCATATATTGATTGAGCAGCTTTCTCAAGGCAAGCGTAACCGCCAATACCATATACTGTCTCAGTAGGGAAGATAACTAAAGAACCATTAGTAAGTAACGTTTTTAAGTGTTGTTGATTGATAGGATCATTAAGGTCATTTTCTTTTAAGATTTTTGTTTTCATAGCAATATAATCATACATTACTTATGCAATATAAACCATTATTTAACTATTTTAGTCGTAAGAAAATAATTAATGTTATATGTTATAATTTTTCTAGCTATGGAGGTATTATATGCTCATCCCTAAGACAATGAGTACGCAACACCCCGATAATGTTAATGTACCTTTTTTCTCAACCAGTCCTGAACTAGGTGGAGAAGATGAAATTCAAGAAGCATTCTATGCTTATTCGCACTTACATTGTGTAGAACAAATGTGGGATGCTGAAGGCAAAGAAGTTGATAATTATGTTGTTAGAAAGTTATTGACCAAATATGAGTCTTTCTTTAAGAAAAGAACATTAGGAACAGATGTCTTTTTAACACTACGTGTTCCTAATCCTAATGTTGAGAAAACCGAGGCGAAAGTTCTTCTTGAAACACTGGAAGGTATCCCTCGATCATTTGATGCTGCGAAACTGTTTTATAATAAAGACCAAGCACCGATTTTTGAGGTTATATTACCGATGTGCGAATCAGCACAAGCATTAAAACATATCTATGACTATTACAAGGACTTTGTTGTGGGCAAGCAATATGAATTATTTTCCGATTCATCAATGAAGATCGCTGATTGGATTGGTGAATTTAAGCCGGCAACTATCAATGTAATTCCCTTGTTTGAAGATAAGGAAAATATGTTGAATGCTGCAAGTATCCTTAAAGAGTACTTTACTATTCAGAAAGATGAGAATATTCCTTATCAAAGAGTATTCTTAGCAAGAAGTGATCCAGCTATGAATTATGGATTAATCTCTGCAGTATTACTTAATAAGATTGCTTTAAAACGATTAGATGATCTTCAAGAATCCTTAAATATTTCTTTATATCCAATTCTTGGTGTTGGTTCAGCTCCCTTTAGAGGAAATCTTCGTCCTGATACGGTTGCTCGGGTAGCACGTGAATATCCTAGCGTTTATACTTTTACGATTCAATCAGCATTTAAATATGATTATGAGCCCGATCAGGTTCGCAGTGCGATTGACGAATTAGAAGCGAGACAAGTGCTTCCTGCTCAAGTAATCGATGAAACATACGCTCTTGATCTAATCGATCGATACGCTCAAGCTTACTCCAAAAATGCTTTAAGTAATGCGGATATAATCAATAAGATGGCTAAATCAATACCAAGTCGTCGTAAACGTAAATTACATACCGGTTTATTTGGTTATGCCAGAAATATGGAAGGTGTTTCATTACCAAGAGCCATTTCATTTACTGCAGCTTTATATTCGCTTGGCTGTCCTCCGGAATTATTTGGTTTAGAAGTCTTAACGAAAGATGATCTTGATTTTCTAAAACATAATTATGTAAATTTTGAAGCGGATATACTAGATGCATTAAAGTTCTATAATCCTAAATCACCATGTGTATCAAAAGCTTTAGCTAATGCGATCGATCATCATTTTCCAAATTATGAAAGTGATAGGGATCATCAAAAAATTACATCTTTTATAATTAAGGCAATCACTGCTAAACAAAGTAGTGATCTTTCAGAATTAGTGTTACAAGCCGCTCAACGCAGACACTTTTTAGGTTAATAAAACTAGTACTATTTAACAAAAATGTGCTTGTATATCATTTTATGAATCTTGGATCTTTAGTTATAATGAGTTTCATATTTGGTCTGTCTTTAAAAAATGGTATTATACAAACAATTTTTAATAATTGATGAAGTTTTTGAATTTAAGTAGTAAATGATACAA
>JAQUCI010000123.1 GCA_028686295.1 Erysipelotrichaceae bacterium
TGATGCTCCAGATCATGTTAAGCAGGCTTTTTATCTAGTAAGAGATGCGATCCAAGCAGCGAAAGAGTTCTTAAGACCTGGGGTTACTGGTTTTCAAGTTGATCAGGTTGCAAGACACATGATTGTTGATAATGGTTATGATTCATGGAATGCGGCTTTAGGTCACCAGGTTGGACATGTGACTCATGATGGTGGTACTATCTTGGCTAATCGTCGGGCTCGCTATAATAAACCGGAATTGATCGATACACCTCTTGATATTGGGAACGTCTTTACTATTGAACCGGGAATCATGATCAAAGAAGGAAGGATCGGAATAGAGGAAGATGTTGTCATAACAAAAGATGGTAGTGAATGGTTGACTAAACCTCAACAAGAACTAATGTTGATCAGAATATAAACTGAGTGATAATCTATCACTCTTGTTTCATATAAAGGGGATAATGATGAAAGTAAGAAGTTTAAAAGAACAGTATCAGATAAAAGATGAAATCTTAAAAGAAAGATTAGACAAGGTTTTACAACCTTTAATGGAAGAATGTGGGATCGATGTTTGGTTGATACCAAGTAAAGAATATAATGAAGATCCTATTTTTGAAGTATTGACTCCCAGTGGGTTTCCAACGGCTAGGCGTATCAGTGTTTTAGTATTACATAATGATCATCAGCGTGTTAATTGTTTCAATGTTGGAATGGCAGATGGTGAACTAAATAGATTCTACATGCAAGCTTGGAATAGAGATAAAGAAGACCAATTCGTAGCCTTAACTAATTTGCTCATAAAGTGTGATCCACAAACGATTGGTCTGAACTATTCAGCTAATTATGCTTATTGTGATGGACTTTCGGTAGGATTGTTTAATCTGCTTCAAGAAAAATTGCCAAAAGATATAACAGATAAATTTATTTCGGCTGATCAATTAGGAATCAGATTTCTTGAAACAAGATCTGAACTTGAGCTTAAGTACTATCCAGAAGTAATGGCGGTCGCTAAGAGCATAATTGATCAGGCTTATAGTTCAGATGTCATTAAACCAGGTATTTCGACCTGTGATGATGTTGAATGGTTCATGAAAGAGAAAGTTAATCAATTAGGTATGACTTTTTGGTTTCCGCCTACGATTGATGTACAACGTAAGTCGGGTATGTATAATAAAGATAGTAAGATCGAAAAAGGTGATCTTGTCCATTGTGATTTTGGCATAAACTACTTAGGCTTATGTACCGATACTCAACGGCTGGCTTATGTACTAAATGATGGCGAGACAAAACTGCCACAAGCATTGGTAGATGGCATGTTAGAGAATGATCGTTTTCAAGATATAGTTGCTTCAAATTATCAAAAGGGACGGTCTGGCAATGATGTCTTTAAGGCCTCTATCAATCAAGCCGAAAAAGAGGGTATTAAAGCAATGCTTTATACTCATCCTTTAGGTATCCATGGTCATGCGGCCGGTCCAACGATTGGGTTATTTAGTGATCAAAACCCACAACCGATCAAAGGTGATCTATTGATCCATCCTAATACTGCCTACGCTTTAGAATTGAATACGAAACGTAATATTGAAGGTTATGATTCAGAAGTGTTCTTTTTTACGGAAGAAAGTGTTGTCTTTAAAGATGATGAGTTAGCTTACTTAGCAGAAGGCCGTAAAGAGATCACATTGATATAGGAGGATGTATGAAAAAAATAACCCAGGATTTGTTTTATGAATACCAGTTTTTAGCTAACTTGAACTACAATCCAGCTAAGACCGTCGCTGCTTTTGTAAAAAGTGTAGTAGATAAGGATAATAATAGTTATCAACAATTCATCTGGTTATCTGAAAATGGTAAATTTAGACAATTGACTACTGGTGGTAAAGAAGGTAATTATTTTTGGGAAGATGATGAAAATATCCTATTTATCGCTGATCGTGAACATAAGGAGGATCAGTTTGCCTCTTGCATATATCGTATCAATATTCATGGTGGTGAGGCATTTAAAGTAGCTGAGCTACCGCTGCGAATCAATACGATCAAAGTATTGCCCGAGCAATATCTTATCCAGGCTCAAAATGATATTAGGTATCCTGATTATCATTTGTTAAGCACAAAAGAGCAAGATCAGATTAAAGATGAGCTAAAAGCCAACCAGGATTATCAGATAATCGATGAGTATCCCTATTATTTCAATGGGGCGGGTTATATCAATTATCAACGTAATAACTTATTTTTAGTTGATCGCAAGACGTTAGAGATCAAATTACTTCATCAAGCTACATTAGATGTTGAATCATTTGCACTTACTGATGATCATCGGCAGATCGTGCTTAGTGGCATTGATTATCAAAGTTTTAAAGGTAAGTGGTCACAACTTTATTTGTATAACTTTAAGACTAATAAGACGCGTAAGATATTTGCGGCTGAAGATATGCAGATTGGTCGAGTATTCTTATATCAAGATCAGATCATGGTTACTGGTAGCTTTGCTAAAAGATATGGAGCAATGGAATCTTATCAAATATATCGTTTAGTTAATAATGAAATGGAACTATGGACAGAGAATGAGGGTGCTTTATATAACTCGGTATCGACTGATTGTCATTATGGTAAGCTAAAGAGCTATGATCATGTTGATAAACGACCATTCTTTATCAGTGTTAACGGATCAAAGAGTGAATTGTGGGAACTTAAGGATCATTCGCTTGAGGTGATCATTGATAAAGAAGGATCATGCGATGATTTTGCGATTGGTCAAGATCATATCCTAGTTATTGGTATGTATGATCAAAGATTACAAGAGATTTATGAGTTTAAAGATGGAAACTTTAGATGTTTATCAGATTTTAATAAAGATGTACTTAAAGATCGTTATGTAGCAAAACCAAACAAGGTTACTGTTGACAAGCAACCATTTACGATTGATGGTTGGGTGCTTAAACCTTATGATTATGATCCTAACAAGAAGTATCCGGCGATCTTAGATATTCATGGTGGTCCAAAGGCAGCTTATGGTGAGGTGTTTTTCCATGAGATGCAATATTGGGCAAGTGAAGGATATTTTGTCTTTTATTGTAACCCGCGTGGTAGTGATGGAAAGGGTAATGCTTTCGCTGATCTAAGGAGAAAGTTTGGGACGATTGATTATGAAGATATCATGGATTTCACTGACAAGGTATTAAGTGAGTATCCGGCTATCGATCAAGCTAAATTAGCGGTTACTGGTGGTAGTTATGGTGGCTATATGACAAATTGGATCATTGGTCATACTGATCGTTTTGCTTGTGCTGCTAGTCAACGATCGATCGCTAACTGGATTACAGAGGTGGCAGCTAGTGATTATGGGATTGATTTTGTGATCGAGCAGGAATTCGCTGATCCTTATGATTGTGCTGGCGAGTTGTGGGAAATGTCACCATTAAAATATGCTCATCTTGCGACAACTCCGACTTTATTTATTCATTCTTATGAAGATTATCGTTGTTTGATCCAAGAGGCTATGCAGATGTATACCGTTTTGAAATGCCGTGGTATTGATAGTAAGATCGTTGCCTTTAAGGAAGAGAATCATGAATTATCACGAAGTGGTAAGCCTAAACATCGTAGTAAACGTTTATATGAGATCACAAATTGGATCTTTAAATATACAAAAGATAGAAAAGAGGTAGACTAATATGGAATTTGATCTAACTAAACCACATTGTTTTTACTTTAATGAGATCGCTAAGATCCCCCATGGTTCAAATAATGAGAAGGGACTAAGTGATTATCTAGTAACTTTTGCGCAAACCAGGGGGCTGGCGTTTAAACAAGATGATATGTTTAATGTAATCATTTATAAGCCGGCGACTGAAGGTTATCAACAAGCTAAACCTTTAATGATCCAAGCACATATGGATATGGTTTGTGAGAAAAATAAGGATTCTGATCATGATTTCATGAAAGATCCGCTTAAGTTGAAGGTTGAAGATGGCATTTTAAGAGCGGATAAAACTACTTTAGGTGCTGATGATGGTACAGGTGTAGCTTATATGTTGGCAATATTGGATGATGATAACCTACCACATCCACCACTGGAATGTGTTTTCACCGTTCAAGAGGAAACTGGACTTTATGGAGCGATGAACCTTAAAGCTGAAGATATTTCAGCACATCGCATGATCTCACTTGATGGTGGTGGCGAGACTAATACATTATTATCATCAGCTGGTGGTTGTC
>JAQUCI010000018.1 GCA_028686295.1 Erysipelotrichaceae bacterium
AGTTAAGTTAGTACCACCTTTTACTTTCTTGAATCATGAACACGATCTTAGATCAAAAGCCTTTACTGTGGTCGTTTCCCAAAGTGGCTGCAGTACTAACGCTCTTGATTGTCTAAGATTATTAAAGACGAACAATGAAGTAACAATCGGTCTAACTGGACGCGATGATTGTGATTTTGTCCAATACTGTGACCATTTGATTAACTGGGGTGTTGGGGAAGAAAAGATTGGATACGTAACTAAAGGTGTCGTAACCCTAGCCACTTTCTGGATGTTATTTGCGCTAGAGGCTGGCCTAAAACTACAAAGAATTACCCCTGAGCAATATCAAAAAACAAAAGATGATATTAAGAAGGCGATGGCCATTCATCAAGAATTAACTCAAGAAACGATCAATAAGTATCACGCTAATTATAAAGTCTTTACTTCAATGGATAAGCTTCACATCTTAGCAAGCGGACCTAACATTGGTACCGCAGTTGAAGGTGCTTTGAAGATTACAGAAACTGTTTGTATACCAGTTCTAACAAACGAAGCTGAAGAGTTCATTCATGGACCTAATAACCAATTTGACCCAAGCAACGCTGTTATCTTTATTGATAATGGCAGTCACGATAAATCTAGTGAAAGGATTATCAATATCTTTAAAGCTGTAAGGATCATAACCGATAAAGCCTTTATCATCACCAATGATCCAAGTGTTGATGATCAGCTAGCTTTTAGAACAAAAGAAGAAACTGATCCGTTAGTATCCTCACTCTATAAACTAACTGTCTTTGAGACTTTGGCTTATTTAATAACTGAAGATACCGTGCATTGGCATAAACATCCATTATTCCTTAAGTTTAAAAACAATGATCTAGTCAAATCTAAATCAAGAGAAAATCTATACAACACATTATAGGGCAATTAATTGCCCTTTTACTTTACTTGTTTCTTAAGATAAGCATAGATAAAGTCATCGATATCTCCATCCATTACCTTAGCGATGTTTCCTTCTTCGTGACCTGTTCTTACATCTTTGACTAAGGTATATGGCATAAAGATATAAGACCTGATCTGAGCTCCCCATTCAATAGCTTTTTGTTCACCTTTTAATTGTGCTACTTTGGCTTCTTGTTCCTCAATTCTCAATTGTAACAATTTTGATTTAAGCATTAACATCGCTTGTTGTTTATTCATCAATTGTGAGCGCTCAGATTGACAATTAGCTATCAATCCTGTCGGTTTATGGATTAGCCTTACTGCTGAATCAACCTTATTTACATTTTGCCCACCTGCACCACTTGCTCGATGTGTCTCCATAATAACATCACTTTCATTTAATTCAATATCGATATCATCATCAAATTTAGGCATAACATCTACTGCCGCAAATGAAGTATGTCTTCTTCCTGATGAATCAAATGGAGATATCCTTACTAATCGATGAACACCTTTCTCGCTTTTTAGATAACCATACGCCATTTCACCATCGATCAATATCGATACTGATTTAATCCCAGCTTCATCTCCAGCTAAATAATCTAAAACGGTTAATTTGAAGCCTTTATTTTCTGCCCATCTTGTATACATTCGATATAACATTTCCGCCCAATCTTGGCTTTCTGTTCCTCCAGCACCAGGATGTAATTCAATGATTGCACTGTTTTTATCATATGGATGACTTAAAAGCGTTTTAATCTGAAAATCTTCAAAATCCTTCAATAATTGTTGATATTCATTAACACAAAGTTCCATTATCTCATCATCAAAACTGTCTTTTAATAGTTGTATCGTTTCATCTACTTCTTTATTAATATTTGATAGGTGATGATAACCCTCGACGATATCTTTCAAACGATTAGATTCATTTATTATCTTTTGAGCATTTTTTTGATCATTCCAAAAGGATTCATTACCCATTTGTTGTAATAATTCATCAATCCGTTTTTGTTTTACAGTTAGGTCAAAGAGAATCTCCAAGCTGTATTAGTTTTTCTTTAATAAGGTCATTACCTTGTCTTATCTCATATAACTCCATTATCTTTTTTCCTCATATTTAATCTTTAAACGCATACAGAAAGCCACAACTTCTTGCGCAATCTGTGATAATACTTCTTCAAACATCTCATACCCTTCTTGAACATATGCTTGCAGCGGGTTGCTTTGTGCATATGAGCGTAAATGAATACCGTCCCGCAGTTTACTCATGATATCAATGTGATTGATCCATGCACGGTCCATTATCTTAAGTACCATTACCTTTTCCAGAGGTTTAATCTGATCTTTTATCGGTTTGATCTTAGCTTCATAAGATTGCCAAATCTTATCTTTGCAGATAGTAGTGATTTCATCTTTTGATTTATCAATTAACATCTCTTTGGTGATCATTCCATCAATTAGATCCATTTTTTGAAGTGTTTCTAAAACTCCATCAATATTTACCGAAGCTTTACGATCGCTATTATCAATATGGCTCTTAACTACTTTTTCTATAACACGATCAAACATATCCGAAACAATATCATGAACATCTTCATTCTCTAGGATAAAATTCCTTTGGTCATAGATGATCTCGCGTTGTTGACGTAAAACATCATCATATTCTAGCAATGATTTTCTTACATCAAAATTATACCCTTCTACTCGTTTTTGAGCACTTCCAATCGACTTTGTTATTACTTTTGATTCAACTGGCACATCTCCTAATTGACTAAATAAAGCTTCCATTCGTTCACCACCAAAACGAACCATTAATTCATCTTGAACCGATACATAAAAACGGGAATAACCAGGATCTCCTTGACGACCACTTCTACCTCGTAACTGATTATCAATACGACGTGATTCATGACGTTCACTACCTAAAACAGCTAGACCACCTAATTCGCGAACTCCATCTCCCAGTTTGATATCAGTACCTCGTCCTGCCATATTCGTAGCTATCGTAACTGACCCCTTTTGTCCTGCCTTAACAATTATATCGGCTTCTCTAGCATGATTTTTTGCATTTAAAACTTCATGTCTTATTTTTCTTTGGGTTAACATCTTACTAACAAATTCACTGGTTTCAACAGCTATCGTACCAACTAAGACTGGTTGGCCTTTCTCGTGACATGCTATTATCTCATCGATTAATGCTTGAAATTTTGCTTTCTTTGTACCAAAGATCGCATCTGGATAATCAATACGTGCTATTGGCTTATTAGTCGGTATTTCAAGTACTCTCATATTGTATAAAGATAAAAACTCTTCTTCTTCAGTTTTAGCAGTACCTGTCATACCACATAATTTCTTATATAACCTAAAAAAGTTCTGATAAGTAATAGTTGCAAGCGTTGATGTCTCTTCTTTTATCGGCACACCCTCTTTAGCTTCAATAGCTTGATGTAGCCCATCAGAATACTGACGACCTTCCATCATTCTACCGGTAAACTGATCAACTATGACGATCTTACGATCCTTAATGACATATTCAACATCTTTTGCCATACCATAGTTAGCCTTCAGCGCCATATTAATATGATGAACTAGATTTGTATATTGAACATCAAAAAGATTGTCAACTTTGAACGTACGTTCAGCTTTTTCAACACCAGCCTCTTTTATCTGAACTGCTTTAGTCTTAACATCTATTTCATAATCTTCATCTTCTTTAAAATGTTTTACTAAACGATCAGCTTGTAAATAAAGGTTAGCTGTTTTTTTAGCTCCACCACTTATGATAAGAGGCGTTCTAGATTCATCGATTAAAATCGAATCTACTTCATCCACTAAAGCATAATTAAGATTCCTTAGTACCCGATCTTTAACATCAGTAACCATGTTATCTCGAAGATAATCAAACCCTATCTCAGCATTAGTTGTATATGTTATATCACATTCAAATGCTTTACGTTTACTTACAGGTAATAAGGTTCGTAAATTCAATCCAACTGTAAGACCCATAAACTCATGAATCTTACCCATCCATTTAGCATCTCTTTCTGCTAAATATTCATTCACTGTTATTACATGTACACCCTCTTGAGTTAAGGCATTAAGATAAACCGGCATGATCGATGTTAATGTTTTACCTTCACCAGTTTTCATTTCTGCGATATCGCCATTATGTAAAACAATACCACCCATCACTTGTACAAAATATGGATATTCACCAATTACTCGCTTAGCAGCTTCTCGAATTGCCGCAAAGGCTTCTGGTAAAAGATCATCTAAAGTTTCACTGTTTTTCAAACGTTCTCGAAATATTACTGTCTGTTGTCGTAATTCTTCATCACTCTTTTTGCTCATAACATCCGCAAAGGAATCAACTTGTGTCGCTATCTTCTTTATTTCATTAAGTCTTTTCTGATCAAAATTCAAAAGATTACTTAAAAAGTTTGCCATTTAATCTCTCCTTTATCACCAATATATTATATCACGATAATATTATGTATCACGATCTTCCTTTCAATATTGATTTTTTCAGTATATCACATTATCAATATGATAGTATTATCATCAATTCTTACTTGTATTGTAATCGCTTACAGTTTGATTTATACTTGTTAATGTAAAGAAGGTATGTTTATGTTTGATCAATTACGTAATATTAATATTTATTCGATCATCTTTAGAATGATCCTTGCCCTTTTAGTTGGGGGCATTTTAGGAATCGAGCGAGGTCATAAGAAACGTCCTGCCGGTTTTAGAACTTATATGTTGGTTTGCTTGGGTGCAACCCTAGTTATGATGACTAATCAATACGTTTATCAAACTTTTAATACATCAGATCCCGTACGAATGGGTGCTCAAGTTGTTAGCGGCATTGGTTTCCTTGGCGCTGGTGCTATTTTGATCACTGGTCGTAATCAAGTAAAAGGAATAACAACTGCCGCCGGTTTATGGACAGCCGCATGTAGTGGCTTAGCCATAGGAATTGGCTTTTACGAAGGTGCTTTGGTTGGTGCTATCGCAATTATCTTTGTTATGGCTGCTCTTCACAACCTTGATAGTTATATTCACAATCATGCTAGAGTAAAAGATTTTTATATTGAAATGGACAATACTCGACCCTTTAGTGATTTCTTAAAATTTGCTAGATCGCATGAATTAAATGTGACTGAAATTCAAATGAATGTAAACAAATATCAAAACAACGATTATATCTCTGCTTTTCTATCAATAAGCAGTAATAAAAACATTTCACGTAATGAAATTTTAGGCATCCTTGAAAGTGCGCCCGGTCTTCATTACATTGAAGAAATATAAAAAAAGGTTGTATAACAACCTTTTTCTGTTTTTAAAGTCTAACTATATTATGTGCTTGTAAGCCACGGTCGCCTTCGATTAGATCAAATTCAACTTCTGCGCCTTCTTCGATCGTCTTGAAGCCTTCCATAACTAATTGTGAGTAGTGGAAGAATACATCTCTGTCATCTTCTAATTTGATGAATCCAAAACCCTTCTCTTTGTTAAACTTTTTAACTTTGCCTGTCATCTTAAACCTTATACCTTTCTCGAGCCAACTAATGTCAACTTCACCTTTATTATAAACGTTTTCTGAAATAAAGCAAATTATAATTTGAGAACATTTCTTGCTTGTAAACCCTTATCTACTGCAACAACATCAAAGGAAACTTCTTCTCCTTCTGCTAGCGTTTTATAACCATCAACAAGAATATGTGAGTAATGAACGAAGACATCATTTCCACCTTCCTGACATATAAAACCATAACCTTTTTCAGCATTAAACCATTTTACTTTACCAGTCATTATTTTTCTCTCTTTCCTTTATAGGCATTATTGCCAACACAACTCCTTTTATTTCCGAGTATTCTTTTTTAATTAATTGATAACATGCATCAATACTTGATCCAGTAGTTAAAACATCATCAATTAGTAATATCTTGCTATCTCTTGCAAGATTAACAGTTGTTCTTTTTATATATTGATCTATAAGTCTTCTCGATATTGATGATTTCTGTTTTTGATCATGTTTTGATGTATTTATAAATAAATCAACATGTTGCATCTTTAATCCTTCAAACATTTTAGTAACGTGATTAAACCCCCTATTATTAAGTTTATTCAATCTACTTGGTACATTAGCTAAAATATATCCTTCATATTTCTTACATAGATATCTTCTATATGGATATACAAATAGAGGTGCTAAGGCTTCATCACAAAGCTCTTTATATTGAATCAAAATTTCTTTGAAAAAATCATTATACTCGTAAAAACTTTCTATCTCTAATCCATTATAATCTTTTATAACTTTGTTTATTTTAAACTTTGACCTGCATTCATAACAAAGTATATCTTCCATAATGAAGAATTCTAATAGATTCGCGGATAACTGCTTTTTCTTAAAACATATCAAACATTCATCATTGTTATCCTTTTTATACATTCATCTATCTTCTTCTCTTTTCTAAAACATAACATCAATCCATCACCATTTGGATAATTCATATCTCTTCCTATGCGACCCATAATTTGTATTAATGAGGCAAGATTAAAAACAATATGATCTGCATGATAAATACAAACATCTATGTCACTAAATGTTACGCCTCTTTCCAATATCGTTGTACAGATTATATAAGAAATCTTTCTTTGTTTAAATTTATTGATGACTTCATCTTTGTTCAATGTTTTAGATGATAAGCTAGGCACTTTGAATAAACGAGAAAGTTTATCCGCCATTTTAATAGTTGGTACGAAAATTAATGCTCTTCTATGATTTTTCATCCAGAAAATAAGTCTTATGAGAGCTAGACTTTTCGGCAGGCAAACTGATTGAGGTACTGGAATATCATAACCATGTGGTCTTTTAAACAATTTTAAAGTATTTAAGGGCAATAATTCTTCATCTGGAGTTGCAGTTAAATAAACATAATGACCAATACAAGCCGTTTTCGCAATACCTTTTAATACGACATTTTTGTAAAATGGAAAAGCGTCTGGCTCATCAATTATTAAAATATCAAAAAATTTAAAATAACGATAAAGTTGATGTGTTGTACAAACAACCAGATCTCCATGTGTTTTATCGGTATAACCCTCGCAAACGATGACCACATTTAATTTAGAAAAAGCTCTCTTCATTCGTAGGCCTACTTCAATAGCAACTTGCCTTCTTGGCGTTGTGTAGCCAACCCTTAATCCTTTTTTTAAATGTTCACTTATAGTTTTCATGACAATTTCTGTCTTGCCTGCACCGCACGAAGCATAGACTAATGTGTCTTGATCATCAATCATGATAGCTAGCTTATCACTGATTGTTCTTTGTAAAGGTGTTAAAGCAAAATTCAGTTGATAATCAACATCCATATCAGTGCTATCTAATTGCTCTATAATTAGATTAATCGATTCATCAATCAACACTCGCTTAAACTTTATACACCTACGGCAATAATAGCCCTTGCTACCTAAATAAAAATACCGCGGATCTTCATTAAGACATCTTGGGCACTTCATTTTATCACCTATTAATATATTTCCTATAAACTAATAAAATATCCTAAAATATCTGAAATTTATCAAATTTTTTTAACACGAAAAGATACTCTTTAACATGAATACTTCTGTTTTTTAAATTACGTGCTCCGCGATAAGTATTATAATTTGCCTTCAATATTTTTAAATTACCATATCTTTTTAAAATGATCTCTATTTCATTTCTAGTTAAAAATCCCTCATTATTAAACGATAATAGAACGTATCGTGCCTTTACATTACTAATTATATCTTCTAGTTGATTGCCAAATTGTTTACGACTATTATATTTGGACCTTCTCCAATTAATCGGTATGCCTGAAACTTTTGAGATTTCTTTTGCTAGATGATTCTTAGCGATTGCATTTAACATGAAGTAGTTCGAACCATAAGGATGTTGATTATACGGTGGATCAAGATAACATATGTCCACTTGAGATAAACTCTTAATTAATTCATTAGCATCTTTTTGATAAATATGATTCGTTGTACTATACTTGCTAAAAACAGGAAATGGTAAGTAAATGTCTGCCATTATTCTTGACAGAGCATTTTTTCCTTTTGCGCCAAACGCTCCTCTACCATCTCCATCTTTATAAAATCCTTTAAAAACACCTGCGGTATTAACATGTATTGATGCTTCTGCTAATAAAGGCGCAATAAAATATTTCTGATAAGATAAAGGAATTTCTTGATGAATATTATTTATCATATTATCTAGATAAATTGCGTTACGACGTGTATAAAAAACTCTTTCACCTATTTGGATGTCATGATCATCTATTGGTGCATAATTTTTACTGATAAACCCCTCATGAATATCGTTCTCTTTGCTCTTAAGCATCTGATAATAGTACATAATTTGATCATGATCAAGCTCTTCTTTATTACTAAGATAGCAATCATTTATCACATACGAATAATACTCAAGATCATTAGCTATGATAGTATGACTAAATTGTTTTGCATAGCGTGAAACGACACCAGATCCAGAAAAAAGATCTAAAAAAGAGATCTTATCTTGTTTCAGATCATTCCTAACATTATTAATGCCATGAGTTATCAGCGGTAATAATTGGCGCTTGTTTCCTATATAAGTTATTATCTGTCTTTGTAAATAATCTTTATTTTCCACAATATCCTCTTATTTATAATAATAACTCAAATCACATAGATTAACCATAAAAAAACCTATCTTTCGATAGGTCATTTATTGGCTTTTACCATTAAATCGCATAATTTTGACGAAAAAGCTAATGGATCTTCAATGCTAAATCCCTCGATTAATAATGCTTGATCGTATAAAAGATCACTATAATCAGCTAATTCTTCAGGACTATCTTCTTGTACTTTCTTAAGTGCCGCGAATATCGGATGATCACTATTGATTTCTAGAATTTTCTCCGCCTTCATACCAGGCCCTTCGGGTAGATTATTCAACACCTTTTCCATTTCCATTGATAATCCTTCATCAGCAACCAAACATACTGGATGACTCTTTAACCTAGAGGATATCTTAACATCCTTTACTTTTTCTTTTAGGTTCTCTTTGATCGCTTCTAATAGGTCCTTATTCTCAGCTTCTATTTTTGAACGTTTATCTTTTTCTTCTTCACTATCAAGATCAAGATCTCCTTGACTGATTGACTTAAACTTCTTATCCTTATAACTCATCAATATCTGCAAAGCAAATTCGTCGACTTCATCAGTCAAATACAATATTTCATATCCCTTATCTTTAACTTTTTCAGTTTGTGGTAGTTGTGCTATCTTACTTACCGACTCACCGCTTGCATAATATATCTCACTTTGATCTTCTGTCATTCTTTGAACATACTCATCAAGTGTCACAAACTTCTCTTCCTTGCTGCTTACAAACAATAAGAGATCTTGTAACAGTTCTTTATTTGCCCCAAATTCATTATAAACACCATATTTAATCTGAACACCGAAAATTTTCCAAAATTCTTCATATTTTTCACGTTCATCATTAAGCATATTCAATAGTTCGCTCTTAATCTTTTTCTCAATCCTGCTTGCGATAACCTTTAATTGGCGATCGTGTTGTAATAATTCCCTTGATATGTTCAATGATAGATCTTGAGAATCAACTAATCCCTTAACAAACCTAAAATGTTCAGGAATTAGATCTTTAGCTTTATCCATGATAAACACATTCTTACTATAAAGTTGCAAACCCTTCTCGTATTCCTTGGTGTAATAATTATAAGGAACGCGATTCGGTATAAACAACATCGCATTAAAAGATACATTACCTTCTACGTTAAAATGAATTACTTTTGATGGATCTTCATAATCATTGAATTTACTCTTATAAAACTCGTTATATTCCTCCTCTTTAATATCACTTTTATTACGTTTCCACAAAGGTATCATCGAGTTCAATGTATCTAATTCTTGATAATCTTCATATTCATCTTCGCTACCTTCTTTTAATTTACTCTTATTAACCATCATTTTGATTGGATAACGAATATAATCTGAATACTTCTTGATCAAATCTCTTATCTTATATTCTTTTAGATAATCACTATAATTATCATCTTCAGCATCATCTTTTAGATCTAGTATTATTCTAGTGCCGATCGTCTCTTTTTCTGTTTCTTTTATCGAATAACCATCTTGACCTGAACTTTCCCAAAGATAAGCAATTTCGCTGTTATAAGCTCTTGTGATAACTGTTACTTTTTTACTAACCATAAACGCTGAGTAAAAACCTACACCAAATTGACCAATGATATCATCAGCTTTATCATTTTCAAACAATTCTTTAAACTCCAAAGATCCACTACGGGCAATGACACCAAGATTATTCTCTAAATCTTTTTTATCCATTCCAATACCATTGTCACTAATGATCAATTGACGTTTTTTTTCATCTACTTCAATAGTGATAGCCAAACTATCACTATCTAAGTGAATTGATGTATCAGTTAACGATATAAAATGCAACTTGTCGATAGCATCACTAGCATTAGATATTAATTCACGTAAAAATATTTCCTTATGTGTGTAAATTGAATTGATCATTAGATCTAATAAGCGCTTTGATTCAGCCTTAAATTGTTTTTTCATATATCCTCCTTTAGCACTTATGACCATTGAGTGCTAATGATATTCTAATACTTTTTAGTTTATATGACAAGCCATAAACAAAAAAATCGAACTATAGTTCGACCTTTTTAATAAATTGACAAGCTATGCAACCCAATCCTGTATGGACACCGACTGTTGATATAAGCAGAGTTAGATAACTATCTGCTTCTGGAAAAACCTCATTCATTCGCGCCAAGAATCTCTCTCCTTCAGTTTGAGCGCTGACATGTGCTACACAAATACGATACCCCTTGCCAACATTATGTTCTTTAAAATACTCTATGACTCTTTCTTCTGCTCGTCTTAAAGTTCTTACTTTATCAAAGACATCATTCTTTCCACCAGATCCGCGATTAACGATCAAAACCGGTATGATCTTAAACAATCCCGCTAATGTAGCAGCTCTTTTAGTTAAACGTCCTCCTCTTACCAAGTGTTTCATATCAACCGGCAAGACAAAAGTAACGCTATTTTCAGCAGCTTCTTCTAGTTTCTTTTTCACTTGATCAACATCTACACCACGATCAAACAATGTACGTGCTGCCATTGCTAAATGTAATTGATTTGAAGCTGTTGAATAACAGTCAAAATAGTCAAACGATATATTAAAACGTTCTGCTGTTGTTTTCATTGCACTTAAACAACCTGATAAGCCACTTGTTATCGGAACAGCAAACAACATATCATATTCATTCTTTAATTTTTCAAATAACTCCTCGATCAATCCCAAAGGAGGCTGTGATGTTTTTAGTAGTTTACCCTGAGCCATCAATCCATAAGTTTCAGCAGTGGTTATATCAACCCCTTCAAGATAAGTATTCTCATCATCAGATATCGTAAGTGGTAGTACATATAAACCAGGCATCTTTATCTTTTCTTCAAAGACATTACTACCACTATCTGTAATTACAGCTATTTTCATTATCGTACCATCCTTTTTCTTTATTATACATCACATTAATTGACAAATATAGCCGATTATAGTGTAATAAGCCCAAGGTGAGAAAATGAAAAAACTATTAATTATATTAATATTAATGCTTACAATCGTAGGCTGTACGACTACCAATGAAACTGAAGATCCCATAAAGGATCCAATTGTTGATAATAATGAAAATACAAATGAAGCCAAGAATATCACGCTTGCCGAAATATTGGTAAAAATCGATGAAAATGAAACATTTGTTATTATGTTTGAAATGGATGGATGTCCTTGGTGTTTAGAGGCACTACCGGTTTACAAAGACACCGCTACTAAAAATGATGCCAATACATACTATATGAACTTCAGTGATGAACAAGATAAAGAAAGCTTTCAAGAAGAATTTGATCAATTAGTAGAACTTTTAAAAGATCATATTGAATTTGATGGCGAAGGTTATCCAATGTTCTATGTACCCAGTGCTTACTTCTTCTTAAATGGGGAAATTGTACTTGATCATACTGGTACAGTTACAACTCATGATCCAGCTAAGGCAAAAATGACAAGTGAACAAATTGAAGAACTACATGCTATATATCAAGAAGGATATGATCTAATACAATAAATAAGTTAACTAAAAATCTAGACAATAACGCCTAGATTTTTTGTGCTTCTATTTGAATTTTACCGCTGTCCCATATGCCATTACTTCTGCAGCGCCTTGCATTATCGCAGCTGAGGCATATCTGATATTAACTATGGCATCTGCTCCTAATCCTTCAGCCTCCTCTACCATTCGCTTAGTAGCCAAAGCTCGAGCATCATTCATCATCTCATTATATGCTTTTAATTCTCCGCCCACCAGTGTTTTAAAACCTTGAGTGATGTCCTTACCAATATTCTTAGATTGAATAGTGCTACCTTTGACGACCGTCAACATTTCTAATTCTTTACCGTTGATATAATCAGTATTTACTAAGATCATCTTCTTCTTCGCTCCTTATCTCCTTGATCCTTTCGACCAAGACTACAATCATAACGATTGCCATTATTGATGGCACAACAATAAACAAGATCTTTTGCAAGAAAGGCAAACCCATGATCGAGGACATTGATAATCCTATACCAACAAAGTATAAAACAAATAGAATCGTAATTATGATCGGGGCAACCATCTTTTTAAAGTGTTTCATTAGATCACCATCATTTCTAAAATAAATATACCACTTATGTCAAATTATGCCAAACAAAATAAGTCCAATCGTATTAATGGCTAGATTCGCAAATAAATGGACTAACCAAGACGGATAAATACTTTTCCATTTATCATTCAAGTAATTAAAAATACATCCACCAACAAACAAACTAACCATTGCTAATAAATAGATATAAATATCAAACCAACCCTGCAACATTCCTACATGATATAAAGCGAAGATAATACCACTATATAAGTATGAATTTATCACTTTAGTATATTGCTTAACAAGCATAAATACATATCCACGAAAAAAGAACTCCTCTAACAATGAATTTATGAAAGAAATATAAAGAGCAACAAATATAAAATTATCCGCATTAACTTTCATTGTTGTACTCAATGTTTCTTCAATATTATTTAGATCAATAAGATCTTTAAATATAAAATAAGCAACTATGATCGCTACATATACACCTACACCTAATAACAAAGACTTGATAAAGCTTTTCTTTTCAAATTTAAACATTCTTTTGATCACATTTAATTCTTGCTTACTAATTACCAAGTAAATGATCGGTATAAGTAAAAACAATACGATCTTAATTATTGATTTTTGGAAATATGGTAGTTGAATGATAGCATCAACAAACACCATAGCAAAAGTTAATAGACTACTAATTACAACTATATAAATACCTTTTATCTTCATTTATTTATGATCTCAAGATCTTTAGGAGTAGTTAATTTTAGATTGATTTCACTTCCCATAACGACCTTGATCTTCTCATTGCTCGTCATTTCTACCAATTGACTATCATCGGTTGCACTTAACTTTAATTCAACGGCTTTTTTGTGACATTCAATTATCAATTGTGTTTTGAAGGCTTGCGGAGTTTGTGCTTGATAGATCTTAGATCGGTCTAAGGTTTCAACGACATATTCATCTTCAATGATCTTCAGTGTATCTTTGCTGATAATGGCTGGAATACAGGCATCAACATCTTTTAATCCATCAAGTAGATCGTCAATTAACCGACTTTCAACATTGGGTCTAGCTCCATCATGAATTAAAACATATTCTTCCTTGATAGCCATCAGCCCATTATAAACACTCTCTTGTCTTGTTCTTCCACCATAGACACGTATCAATTTCCCTAATTCTTTTTTAAAAGGTCTCCCTATATCATCTTGATTTAAAACAACCACCAACTGCTTACATCGTTCATCTTCCAAAAAAGGAGTCAATGTCTTCTGTAGTACCGTTATTCCTGGTTCTATTTCATAAAAGACTTTGTTATATCCTAGTTTCATTCTGCTTCCCTTACCGGCAGCGACGATCAATACAGCGTAATTCATAGGTTCTCCTTTGATTTTCTACATTCTATCATATTTTTACATTAAATATTAAATATTATTGTTGTTGATATTTTAACGTTGGTTATCTATAATTTAATTACATAGAGTGGTACATCCGTTTAATAGGGAATTTGCATAAACAAAGCTGTCCCAGCAACTGTATCTACGGACAAATCGATAATAACCACTGCGAAAGCGGGAAGGGTTCGAAGCGAATGATGTAGGAGCCAGTAGACCTGCCACATTATGGTCATCCTTTTTATCTTCTGGGTAAAAGAGAAAAAGACATTTATGTCTTTTTCGCACATTATATGATGTGTTTTTTTAGGAAAAGAGGTAAATCATGAATAAGAAGACGCTTTTAAAAGTAGTTTTAGCTTTATTGTTAACAACCGGTCTATATTTTGCTTATCAACATTTCTTTGCACCAAAAACAATATCCGGTGATAAAAATATTCAGATCATCGTTGAAGTTTATGATGAAAAGAGTAAATCGATAATCTATGATGAAATTGTTAGTACTAATGCTGAATTGCTTTCTGAATTATTATTAGAACTTGATCAAAAAGAAGAACTAAAGATCATTTTATCTGGCAGTGAAAATGATCCATACGGAAGAAGTCTTGTCGGTATCAATGATCATGAAACGATTGATTGGTCAAATGGTCCGTGGTGGTTATATGAATCAGAAAATAATCTGGCTTGTAAAGAAGGAGGCTATTGTCCTGGCATTGATAGCTGTCCTTTGTATGATCAAGATATTTTTACTTTCAAATACACAAACGATATTCAATGAAACCCAGTCTAAGGATAGCTACTATCGGCATGCTAGCAGCAACTACCTTAGCTTCTCAAGTGTTACTAGCATCATTACCTAACGTTGAGATCGTCACTTTATTATTCATCATTTATGCCATAAATTTAAAATTAGGTGATGCTTTATCGATCATTTTAGTATTTACGATCTTAGAGGGACTTATTTGGGGTTTTGCCGATTGGATGATTGGTTATATTTGGATATGGAGTTTGCTTGTTTTATTAGCTAATCGTTTACGAAATGCTTTTAAAACAAACAACGATCTTTGGGCTTTGTTAGCTGGATGCTGGGGTCTAGCTTTCGGCCTATTCTTTGCTGTTCAATGGGCTATCTTATATGGATTATCTGCTGGATATGCTTATTGGATAAAGGGTATCGTGTTTGATTTGATTCATATGGGATCAAATTATATTATCGTATTATTATTATTCAAACCAACTAACACTCAATTTTATACTATATTTAAAAGATTGGAGAGTGCTTATGGTAATCACGACTAAAAAGGGAGACTTAGGATTATCAGATATCAAAGATAATCGCTTGAGTAAAGATGAATTAGTATTTGAAGTGCTTGGTACCATTGATGAAACTATAGCACATATTGTTTTATGTCAAAGCATCACCAAAAATGATGAGTTTAAACAAATAGTTGATGATCTATCAACCATAGCCGCTATCATTTCTGGTTATAAAAATTTATTCGAACATGAACGCATTCAAAAATTAGACCATAAGATAGTAACTTTTCATCATATTAACATTTTCTCTTATCCTTATAACGATTATAATAAAAGTATAATTAACGTTACTAGAACAATCGTCAGACGTTTAGAAAGGGTTTATTGGCAATATCACAAAATCAACAACATTGATGACAATGTTGGCATTTATTTGAATCGCTTATCAGACTATCTCTTCACTTTTATATAAAAGTGAAGTTAATTACTTTGAAGACTATAAAATTATGATAGAATTAAAGAAACTACTTTTTTATTGATACATATAAGCAAACTGCAGGGGAGGATTTTATATGATCTATTCACAAACGACTATAAATAAACTTAATAATGACATTCAAAGATACTTCCCCTATCTTTTTATGATAGAAGATGACTTTGTGACTACACACGAGGGAGTTAGTCGTTTGGTAATGCTTGACCGTTATGCACAAAAAGACAGAAGTCTTATCAGCTTGGGTGTAAATGATATTGTCTTAACAGTGATCAAAGAAGACCCAAAATATCCCGCACGAGGTATTGGAATGGTTCAATCGATCGATAATGCAAGCGAGACTGTCATTATCAAAATCGATGAAGAATTTCGTAATACCCTTGAAGATGAAAACGAAGCTGAAACGGGTTTAATCAAACGCAATTTCCGTGATATAGATAAACCCTTAGAGATTTTCTATGAACAAATAGCTAAACGGGTTGGTAAAGCTTTAGCTGGAACAGAGAAGAATGAAGCGTTAAAAACTAAATACAGCGAATTATTTGCTAATGAGCTTAAAAAACTGAATGTTGTACCAGCTGGAAGGGTTCTATATGGAGCTGGTAGCGGTACAAAAGTTACATATTTTAATTGTTTCGTCATGCCCTTTGTTAAAGATTCTCGTGGCGGTATCGCCGATCATCGAAAAGAAGTTATGGAGATAATGTCAAGAGGTGGTGGAGTAGGAACTAACGGATCTACTTTAAGACCTAAATCTGCACCTGCCAAAGAGGTTGGTGGTAAAAGCAGTGGTGCTGTTAGTTGGCTTAATGATATATCGAATCTTACCAATCTTGTTGAGCAAGGAGGCTCGCGCAGAGGAGCTCAGATGATCATGCTCGCTGATTGGCATCCTGATATCATTGAATTCATCATATCTAAGATGCAAAATCCACGAGTATTGAAATGGCTAAGCGAAAATTCACAAGATGAAATAGTACGTGAGCAAGCCAATCGCAAACTAAAGTTTACACCTTTAACAAGAATTGAAAAAGAGATGTATGAGGCTGTTGTCGAAAACAAAAACGCTCCTGATCATGTTGTTGATTACGCTCGTGAAATTCTAATCAATGGTGGTCAATTAGAAGTACAACAATCAGAATTCTTAAATGGAGCTAACATCTCTGTCACACTTACTAAAGAATTTATGGATGCAGTTAAGAATGATAAGTCATTTGATCTGCGTTTCCCTGATCTTGAAAACTATTCACCAGAAGAGAAAGCTGAATATGATCGTTTATGGCATGAAATTGGTGATGTTCGTGAATGGGAGAGTTTAGGTCATGGTATTAAAACCTATCGAACAGTAAGAGCTCGTGATATTTGGGACCTTATCTGTTTCTGTGCAACTTATTCAGCTGAACCTGGTATTTTCTTTATCGATAACGCAAATGAAATGACTAATGCCAAGGCTTATGGACAAAAAGTTGTAGCTACAAACCCTTGTGGTGAACAACCATTAGCTCCATATAGCGTTTGTAATCTTGCAGCAATAAACCTTGCAAATTTTGTCGATAAGAAAACTGGAGAAGTCCTTTATGAGATGCTTGAGAGAAGTGTTAATCTAACCGTTCGAATGCAAGACAATGTTATTGATGACACTCCTTATTTCTTGGAAGCTAATCGTGAGCAAGCGCTTGGTGAAAGAAGAGTGGGTTTAGGCATCATGGG
>JAQUCI010000124.1 GCA_028686295.1 Erysipelotrichaceae bacterium
GTCGGTAGAGGTGGTAGTGGTTTTCCAGTAGCATCAGCTAGAGCAACTTCGCTATAGTAAGAACGTACATTTGCACGATCTCTAGCGATTTCCGCATCTGTTATATACCCTGTGATTGATGGAATAAGAATAGCAGCTAATACAGCTAAAATAGCGATAACGACAACTAGTTCAATTAAGGTGAACCCCTTTTTGGATAATTTTTTCTTCATAATAATCCTCCTAGGATAATTAAACATCAAATATTCTACTAAGTCAATAAATTATTATCTTAATAAAGATTCAAACTCAATAATTTATTGATATTATCTTGATTTTTACAATATTCATAAGCAGTTTCTTTTGAAATATGTTGCTCTTTGATCAGTTTCACCAAATTACTATCTAAGGTCTGCATACCCAATCTTGCACTTGTTTGAATAGCTGTTTCAATTTGGAATACTTTATTATCTCTAACTAGATTCGCTATCGCATCGGTCATCAACATGATCTCAAAGGCTGCTAAACGTTTCTTATTATCGATATGAGGAACTAGTGCTTGTGATATGACGGCTTTTAGTACTCCTGCCAATTGTGTCCTAATCTGTGCTTGCTGATGAGGCGGAAAGACATCAATGATACGATCGATCGTATTAGCTGCCCCTGTTGTATGTAAAGTGGAGAAAACTAAATGGCCTGTTTCAGCCGCTGTAAGAGCTAGACTGATCGTTTCATGGTCTCGCATCTCTCCAACTAAAATAACATCAGGATCTTCACGCATAGCGCTCCTTAAAGCCGACTGGAAGCTCTTTGAATCTCTTCCAATCTCTCTTTGGTTTACCATGCTCTTTTTTGAGGTATGAACATATTCGATCGGATCTTCCAATGTTAAGATATGTTTAGCAAAATTCTGATTAACATGATCGATCATTGCGGCTAAAGTCGTTGATTTACCACTACCAGTTGGTCCTGTTACTAGGATGAGACCTCTTGGCAAGCTAGCTAAACTCTTAAACATCTCTGGTAAGTGTAATTGATCGATCGTTGGGATATCGTTTCTTAACAGTCGCATAGCGATCGCATAGTGTTGATTCTGACGGTATACATTTAGGCGATATCTTGTTCCTTCCTCATCTGTATAAGCAGTATCAATATCATTTCCATCATCAAAATAGTTTAGTTGTTGAGGACTTAACAATTGCATGATCAGATCATAAACTTCTTTCTGCTTTAAAGCAGGTAAATCTAATTTGATCAATGCTCCAATTTTCCTTACAGTTGGTTGCTTCTCTGCGACCAAGTGAATATCGGAACAATCATTTTCTTTAGCATAAGTCAATATATCTTTAAACATCTTACCTCCTTAATCTATGGTATATAGGATCCTAATTCCCTCTTCAACGGAGGTTGTACCTTTTTCGATCAATTCCATTACTTCATCTTTGAGCATTCTTGTCTTTTCTTTAGCAACATAATCAACCATCGCATCCATTCCAACCTTATTAGCAATCATCCGTTGTAAATTTGCGTCTATCAATACAATTTCAAACACAGCTGTTCTTCCAGTATAACCGGTATTATTACAATGACTACATCCTTTACCTTTAAAAGCTGTCTTTAATTTAGTTTGTAGCAACAGATTGTTTTCTTGACTTACTTCATGTTCTTCTTTACAGTAAGGACAAATCTTTTTAACTAGTCGTTGTGACATAACACATTTTACAGAAGAAGCTACTAAATATGGTTCCACTCCCATATCAACTAATCTTTCAACTGTAGATAAAGCATCATTGGTATGGATGGTTGATAATACAAAGTGTCCTGTAATAGCAGCTCTGATTGCAATCTGTGCTGTCTCACTATCTCTTATCTCACCAATCATGATAGTATCCGGGTCTTGTCTTAAAATCGATCTTAAGCCACTAGCGAAAGTTAAACCAGAACGTGGATTTACTTGGACTTGCGTAATACCACCAAATTTTCGCTCAATTGGATCTTCAATCGTGATTATCGCTTTTTTTACATCTGCTAATTGTGCCAGCATTGAATACAATGTTGTTGTCTTACCACTTCCTGTTGGACCGGATACGAGTAAGATCCCATGAGGCAAATGTAATACCTTAGCGATCGTTTCTTTTGTCTTTTCTGATAGTCCTAATGAGCTCAATTCATAGGATATGTTACGATCTGCACCAAGCAACCTCATTACTATCTTCTCACCATAAGGCGTTGGTAAAGAAGATACTCGAATATCAACTGTTAGAAACTCACTCTTAAATTGAAAACTACCGTCTTGTGGTATTCTTTTTTCCGCGATATTCATACCACTTACGATCTTAATACGCGTTGATATATGTTGATGGATCTCACTACTTACTTCATTATAAACCTGAAGATCTCCATCGATCCTAAATCGGATCCTTGTTATATCGCCTTGTGGCTCAATATGAATATCACTGGCATTTTGTTGATAAGCATCCAATATCAAACTATTGACAAGTTTGACCACCGGTGATGAACCAACACGCTCTGCCATATCATCATCAACTAAATCTTCCATATCCAAAACTTCGTTTTCATTATATTCATCCTTGATATCTCTAATAATATTATCCGCTGAATGTTTTGAATAAACACGATTTATCGCTTTATCTATTTCTGATGATGGTGATAATACTGTCTTTACTTCAAGTCCTGTGATCATGCTGATATCTTCTAAACACATATAATCTAACGGATCATTGGTGGCTATCGTTAATGCACCAGCCTTGATATTGATCGGTACGATACTATATTTGCGAGCTAAAGATTCTGGTATTAATTTTACTACATCCAGCTCAACGCTAAATAAAGGCGCTTCAAGATAGTCTATTTGTAATCTTTTAGCTAACGCTTTAAGTGTATCTTTCTCATCAGCATAACCAAGATCCATGATTACAGTACCTAAGCGCTTCTTAACTACCTTTTGACGAGCTAATGCTTCTTGTAATTGTTCAGGGGTTATTACCCCCTCTTCTACTAGGATATCCCCCAATCTGATGACTTTCATCTTGTATTCCTCCTTGCAATACCTATAAAATGTTTTATAATCGAAACATAGAGGTAAACTATGCAACTATACTATTCAATCCTTGTATTTATCCTTGGTACGATCTTTGGTTCATTTTTAAATGTCATCATCTATCGACTACCTAAGAATGAATCAATCGTATATGGCTCTTCTCATTGTCCTAATTGTCAGAAGCGGATCAAAGCTTATGATCTTATCCCAATTATTAGTTTCTTTATCCTTAAAGGAAAATGTCGTAGTTGTGATCATCCAATTAGTATCCGTTACCCTTTAGTAGAACTAATGACTGGTATCGGATTCTATTTAGTATTTAATCTTTATCAATTTACATTAACAACTATCATAGGAATAATCTTAACGATGATCTTAATCTGTGTAGCTATGATCGATATCGATACGATGGAAATCTATGATCGTTTCCATCTTATGATATTCTTTTTAGCTTTTGTAAATCTATTTCTTACATCATTACCACTTCTTGATCATCTAATTGGTATGGTTGTTATTAGTATCCCCTTCTACATCATTGCCTATCTTACTGGCGGTATTGGTGGTGGAGATATCAAATTGATGTTTGTGACTGGTTTACTATTAGGATACAAAGCCACGTTGGTAGCTTTCTTTATCGCTGTCATCATAGGTGGAACAGTAGCTATATACTTATTGATCAGCAAACAGAAGGAACGCGGTTCAAAACTAGCATTTGGTCCATTTTTGTGTATCGGTATCTATTTTGCTTTTCTATATGGCAATACGATAATGAACTGGTACTTAAGTCTATTATAACCTTATTTACCGAGTTCTGGATGAGCAACATCACTTGAACTACCATATCCTGTACCATATGAGTTAAAAGTTTCTGTATAATCAATAAGGTCAAGTTCTTCTAATTGTTCTACTGTATACACGCTAAATTCAAACATAGCTTCTGAATTCAAGAAATCATAATACGAGTTAGATATATAAATTGAGGTATCCCATTCACTAACATCATCTAACATATAAAGATATCGAGCATAAGTGGTTCTTACAACATAACGATGACGAGATAATAATAATCCTTCATC
>JAQUCI010000019.1 GCA_028686295.1 Erysipelotrichaceae bacterium
ACCAAGGTTAATAAGATATCACGCGTTATGATCTTACCTTCTAACGCATAATAATCATCCGGATCAAAATACGCTTTTGAATATCTTTCTAGCCCACTACCAATCTCGATGATATCGTGTCTGCTTTGATAAGTACCATGATAATTTCTTGTATCTGTAGCTTCATACGGTATCACATAAGCATACTCACCTTCATTTGTTTCAGTTAGGATTATTTCCTTATCAATTTCATCTTCATTGTTTTTACAACCAGTGATCGATATCATCGTGAATATCATTATCCATAACATGATCTTTTTACGCATTTGTATTTACCTCATCAAGAAATTCTTCTTCATTGATCACTCTTACACCCAATTCACGTGCTTTCGTCAGTTTACTACCAGCATCTGCACCACACAATAAGAAATCAGTCTGTTTCGATACACTACTGCTTACATTAGCACCCATTTTCTCTAATAATCTCTTTGCTTCATTACGTGAATATTTTTTAAGAGTTCCTGTGATCACGACAGTCTTCTCACTAAAAATGCTTTCAATTTTTCTCTCTTTATTATATTGAGTATTAACACCATGCGCTACCAAATTGTCTATCAATTTAGCATTATTTTCATCATTAAAGAAACTAACTATGGCAAGTGCTGTTATTTTACCAATATCATCAATCGTTACCAAATCATCAATTGTCGCTTTACTTAAAGCCTTAATATTTAGAAAATGCTCCGCTAAGGTTTTGGCAGCCTTCTCTCCAACTTGTTTGATACCAAGTCCATTTATCAATTTATCTAGTGAGCTAGACTTACTGTCTTCGATCGCTTTTAATAGTTTGTCGACTGAGGTCTTCCCCATTTTTTCAATATTATACAATTCTTCTTTACGATCTTTTAAACGATAGATATCTTCAACTGTCTTAAGATAGCCTAATCTATGCAAGGTTTCAACCTTTTTAACTCCTAATCCTTCAATGTTTAAGGCATTACGACTACTATAGTGAGCAATGGCTTCACTAACGCGAGCGGGACAATCGTTGTTGATACAATAGTTATCGGCCTCATCTGGACTCCGATATAGTTCACTATGACATACTGGACAGTGTTTAGGGAATGAATATGGAATTTGACTACCATCACGTCTTTCCTTAACACTTCTTACTACTTCTGGAATGATATCTCCGGCTTTTCTTACAATAACGATATCATTTTCTCTTATGTCTTTCTCTTTGATCAAATCTTCATTGTGTAATGATGCAAAAGCAACCATCGTCCCTGCAATACGAACAGGATCTAATTGCGCATTTGGTGTTATCTTACCAGTTCTTCCAACTGTTAAGAATATCTTTGTTAAGCGAGTGCTAACCTCAGCAGCAGGAAACTTATAGGCGATTGCCCATCTTGGTGTCTTAGCTGTATAACCCAATCTATTTTGTAAAGAAAAATCATTCACTTTAACGACCATACCATCGATTTCATATGGTAGATCAGTCCTATGCTCGCTCATTTGTTGAATAAAAGCCCAGACTTCATCAATATCTTTACACAACCTTGTGTGTGGATTGATCACAAAACCCAGTGTTTTTAACCATTGTAGTGCTTGATAGTGATCTTTTATACCAAAGGTTTCACCATCACACAGATAATACCAAAAGGCATCGAGTTTACGACTAGCAGCTACTTTAGAATCTAACTGACGAATGCTTCCTGATGCAGCATTACGTGGATTAGCGAATAGTGGTTCATTCTTTTCAGCTTTTTCTTGATTAAGGTAGTCAAAACTCTTCTTAGGCATATACACTTCGCCTCTTACTTCAAGCTCTTTTCCTATCGATATCCCTAAAGGAATCGATCTTATCGTTCTTACATTAGCGCTAACATCTTCTCCTGTTACACCATCACCTCTGGTAACAGCGTGGTGAAAAACACCATTCTGATACTCTACTGACATCGCTAAGCCATCAATCTTTAACTCAACCACATAAGTAACTTTTCCTACTTCATTTTGGACCCTTTGATCAAACGCTAATAGATCATCATAATTAAAAGCATTAGCTAATGATAACATCTGGCGTTTATGTTCAATCTTTGTAAATGAATCGAGTACGATCCCACCAACTCTTTGACTTGGTGAATTGATATCATACATATCTGGAAACTGTGCCTCAAGACTTATCAGTTCTTGCATGTAACGATCAAATTCCTGATCGGTTACTGAAGGGTCATCTAATGCATAATATTCATAACTAAAACGATCCAGCATTTTTCTTAATTCGATTATTCTCTCTTTACTCATGATCTCCTCCATTTTTCGTAACTGATGGATGATTCTCAATGATCTTTTTAATACCATGAGGATGACTAAAAGCTATCTCCATTGTACCATCTTTGATATTAATGATAACACCACTTCCGTATACACTATGCTTTATTAGTTCACCTTTTCTAAACCCAACACTTCTTTTCTTTAAAGTATTATCATCTTCAGCATTAAGAAAACGGCTTTGCTTCGCTGATTCGGATAGATCTTGTTTTATCCCAAAATTATCTTTAGCCCCAATATGAGTGATAAATTCATCCTTTATTTCTTTAATGAAGCGACTACAAGCTTTTGGACTTTGCATTTGATAACTATAGCCCAAACTATCAGTCAAATATAAACGATGTCGTGCTCTAGTATAAGCCACATATGCTAATCTTCTTTCCTCTTCTAATCCCTTTATTCCCTCAGCCATAGTCCTTTCACTTGGAAAGATACCCTCTGATAATCCATATACAAAGACGGTATCAAATTCCAACCCCTTTGCTGCATGGACGGTCATCATCTGAATATAATTCCCTTCATCGATATTTTCTCGATCAGTATATAGATTTACCATTTGTAGATACTCATTTATATCACTTTCTGGATAATTATCTTGGAAATTCTTAACATCATTGATCAACTCTTTTAAGTTTTCGATACGTTCAATTTCTTTGCCCTCATCAAGCATATTACGATAACCACTTTCATCGATTACCATTTCCAATAGATCCGCAATTGGTATATCGGTTTGCTTACGCCATTTTTCAACCATGTTGACAAAACTATCGAGCATGTATTGGGTCTGCCCTGAAAACAAGCGTTCAGTCTTGATCGTATCGTACATCAATGTTTGATTTTGCTTAGCAACTTCAAATATCTTATCAATCGTTTTTTGCCCAATCTTTCGTCTTGGCGTATTGATGATCCGTTTAAGGGCCAGATCATCTTTACTTACGATCAACCTTAAATAACTTAAAGCATCCTTAATTTCAGCACGATCATAGAATCTTACCCCACCATAAATGACATAAGGAATATGTAAATCTACCATGCTTTTTTCTAATACACGCGATAGATAATTAGCACGATAAAGTATCGCCATTGATGAGAGTGGATGTCCCTCTTTATTTAAGCTGATTACTTGATTAGCGATCCAAAGCGCCTCATGGGTATCACTTTGTCCACGAAAATGAGTGATCAAATCACCACCTTCACGTTTGGTAAACAATTCTTTTTCGACACGATTACGATTGTTTTTAATCATGCTATTAGCACCATTTAATATGGGTGGATCACTACGATAATTCTGATTCAAGATGATTGTCTCAACATTGTCAAAATCCTTAGCAAAATTCATGATAATATTAATGTCAGCACCACGCCAAGTATAAATCGTTTGATCTGGATCACCAACCACATAAACTTCATTATTTACTCCCGCCAACTGTTTGATCAATTTGTATTGAATCTGATCGATATCCTGAAACTCATCCACATGAATATAATTAAAACGTTTTTGCCATTTTTTTAATATCTTTGGGTATAATTCAAACATCTTAACGGTAACTAATAATAGATCATCAAAATCTAATGCGTATAATGCCTGTTGACGATTTACATAATATTGATAGACTTTTGCTTTCTCTGCTTGACCGGGATAATTACCAGCTAACTCATAAGCCCTTTCCACACTTACATAACCACACTTACAATTAGCGATATAATCAAGCATACTATTAAAACTAAATTTTTGTCGATCAAGCCCAATCTCCTTATAAGCCTCTTTTAATATGCTTTTTTGATCATCTTGATCTAGTACAGTAAAATTCCTTGGCATATTCATACTTACGATATCTCTTCGTAATATTGAAACACATAACGAATGGATTGTTGATATATGAACACCAGAAGCCGTATCTTTAAGTTGAGCAACGATCCGATCATTCATTTCTTTAGCAGCCTTATTAGTAAAAGTGATAGCTAAGATATTTCCGCCAAATATTCCCAACTCATTAATCAAATAAGCAATCCTTGTCGTTAATACTCGCGTTTTTCCACTACCAGCACCAGCAATGATCCTAACATAGCGACTATTAGTCAAGACAGCTTGTTTTTGTTGTTTATTTAAGTTTTGTAATAAGTCATTAAAATTATTCATGGTCATATTATAACACGCAGATAATATAATCCGTTATGATATCTTAGATTAAAAAACAGTTACTATGTTATAATCACAATGTGAGGTAAATATGGATATAATTGCTAAGAATTGGACAGATTATGAATGTATTGATGCTGGCGATAATGAAAAATTAGATCGTTGGCATAATGTAATATTAAGAAGACCTGATCCTACAGCCATCTGGCCAAAAACAGACAACACAAAAATATGGGAAAATGCTGCTGGGCATTATCATCGATCATCAAAAGGTGGTGGTAAATGGGAATTTAAACAAAAAGTGCCTGAATACTGGACTGTCAACTATAAAAAATTAACCTTCAAAGTATCACCGACTGGGTTTAAACATACTGGACTTTTTCCTGAACAAGCAGCTAATTGGGATTATATAGATGAAAAGATAAAATCAGCTAAGACAGAACAGATCAGGATCCTAAACTTATTTGCGTATACCGGTGGTGCTACGATGGCAGCATCAGCTGCTGGGGCAAGTGAAGTAGTACATGTTGACGCATCAAAGGGAATGGTCAACTGGGCTAAGGAGAACATGCGTCTATCAAAGCTTGACGATAATAAGATCCGTTTCATTGTCGATGATGTCAATAAATTTGTAGAACGCGAGATTAGAAGGGGTCGTACCTATCATGGTATTATCATGGACCCTCCAAGTTACGGGCGTGGTCCAAATAATGAAATTTGGCAAATCGAAGAATTGTTATATCCGCTAATTAATAATGTTGTTAAATTACTTGATGATCAAGCTTTATTCTTTATCATCAACTCCTATACAACTGGTTTTTCTTTAATGGCTTTAAAAAACATCATGCGGCTAACGATTAGTAAACGTTTTAGTAAAGGAAAGATCACAACTGGTTCAATTGGTCTACCAATCACCAATCGCGAACTGATCTTACCATGTGGGATATATGGGCGCTTTGAGTTATAATCTTAATGTCATATATGAAGATAACCATCTATTAGTATTAGAGAAACCAATCAATATCCTGATGCAAGCGGATGATACTAAAGATGAGGATCTTTTGACTATCGTAAAAAACTATCTGATAACCAAGTACAATAAACCAGGCGATGCTTTTTTGGGGCTTGTGCATCGACTAGATCGACCCGTAGGTGGAGTTGTCGTATTTGCCAAGACAAGTAAAGCTGCCTCACGTTTATCGAATCAGATCAGACTAAACAAAATGCATAAAACCTATTTAGCAGTAGTAGAGCATAGCTTTGATGAAGAAAGAGCTACTCTTAAAGACTATCTTTATAAAAATAAACAAACTAATACTTCAAGTGTTGTCAATCCATTACACGAGGACTCAAAACTAGCTATCCTAAAATACGATTTAATATCAACGATAAACGATCTATCACTTGTAAAGATTGATCTTGTAACAGGTAGATCACACCAAATAAGAGTGCAATTCGCTAGTCGAAATCATCCTTTATGGGGAGATCAACGATATAATCCCAATGTAGAAAAAGACCAACAGATCGCTTTATGGGCTTATAAGTTATCATTTGAGCATCCAACCACTAAAGAACTATTAACTTACACATTAAATATGCCTGATCGTTATCCCTTCAATCTATACAAAAACAAAATCCTGTGATCACAGGATTTCTTCTTTTTCTTCTTGTTTGATAACTAATAAACGACTAGCTCGAATATCATCTAATTCGATAACTCTAACCAATAGATCTTGAATGATGACCTCATCATTTAATTCGGGTATATCCTCAAGTAATTCACTAACATATCCCCCAATTGTCATATACTCACTATCTAACTGGTTTTCATCTAGATCAAAATGATCGATAAACTCATCAAGATACATTTCACCATTAACTTCAAAAACATCACTATCGGTTTGAATGATATCATCGATAATTTCATCAGTCTCATCCCAAATATCACCTACGATCTGTTCTAGGATATCTTCCATCGTTATCATTCCAGATGTTCCACCATACTCATCTAAGACGATCGCTAAATGCATATGTTTTCTTCTAAGTGACATTAATATATCAGGAAGTTTCATCGTCTCATTGATAAAGAAAGGTTCAACTAGCATTTGTCTGATATCGATCGAATCATCATTAACGTATAAACTTAAGAACTCGTTTATATATAATATTCCAATTATATTATCGATCGTATCTTGATAAACGGGAATCCTTGAATAAGGACAATCCATTAATTCATCTAGGATATCCTTTAGATCATCATCAATATCGATAGCTATCATATCAACCCTTGGTGTTAAGATCTCTTTAGCGATCGTATCTGCAAACTCAACTGCCGACTGTAATAGATTGCTATGACTTTCATCAATAACCCCCTCATCTTCGATCGTTTCAATGATCGAAACTAATTCATCTTCAGTTACTGATACTTGCTCTTCATTTGTTCTTTTGATAAATAATTTAGCAAACAACTTAACCGTATTTACACTTACCCAAACAAGAGGAGTAGAGATCACGATCATCAATTTAACTAAGATCGAAAATTTAGTTAGGTAAGCATCAGCATCGTTTTTAGCTATGATCTTAGGTATGATCTCTCCAAATATCAATAAAATGATAGTCATGATCAACGTCGCAAAGAGAGTTGCGTTATTTTTAAATAGAGAGAGTGCGATAACTGTCATCAATGATGAAGCTGCATTATTAACAAGATTATTCCATATTAAGATCATTGATAATGTTTTATCATAATCCTCATAAACACTGAAAGCAAGGCGTTGTGATAAAATGCCCTTTTCAGCACTTCTTCTTAAACGACGACGATTTGCGGAAGTAATAGCCATTTCACTACTTGAGAAAAAAGCTGAAGCGATAACTAATAATACGATATATAGATAAGGAAGGATATTACTCATGATCATCCTCCTCTTTTATCTTAACGATAATCTTCTTTATTTGATTGTTTTCTATATTAGAAACTCTTATCACTAGGTTTTCATACTCAAATTCATCATCTTCTTCTGGCTCTAATGAAATTTCTTGTTTGACCCAATCAAGCATTGTCATATTATTAAATCGTTTCTTATCGATTGGATATTTGATCAGATCAAAAACTCGATTAACCAATAGATCTGCATTCACCTCAAAACGATTACCACCTAATTCCATGAAATAATCTAGCACTTCATCACTTTCATCCCAAATCTCACCCACTAGTTCTTCTAAGATGTCTTCGATCGTGATAATCCCAATCACCTGTTTTTCATCATCGATCACTATTCCCATATGTACCTTAATGCGACTCATATCACTCAAAAGATCATCTATTAATCTTTCTTTTGAAACATAATATATTTTAGTCATAAGTGATCTGATCGAGCGTTGACGATTAGCCACATGGTTTTTTAGATATTGTCGTGTTTGTAGGATTCCGATTATTCTACCTTTTTCATATACTGGATAACGAGAATACCCTTCCTTGATTATAGTTGATAAGATCTTATCGCCATTCATATCAGTTGATAAGCTGATGACTTTAGCAAGCGGAGTATATACGTCACTTACCCTTGTAACATTGAATTCAACTGCTGATTGTAATAATTCGCTTTGTTCTTCATCAATCGTTCCTTCATCTTCAATCGTCTTGATGATATCTAACAATTCATCTTCAGTTACTGTTGGTTTCTGATTAAAACTTAATAGACTAGTAGCTAATGTCCCTATCTTTTCAAATAGATAAGATAATGGCGTCAATATCTTCATTAAAAAAAATAAAAACCAAGCAGTCTTTAAGACAAACTCCGTATTATATGCTTTAGCTAGCGATTTTGGAAATAGCTCTCCAGTAAAGATAACTAAGATCGTCATGATGATCGTAGCTAACGCAACAAAATTAATGCCCCATATTCTAGACACTAAAAAAGCTGTCAATGAAGCACAAGTGATATTCATGATGTTATTACCGATCAAAATGGTCACTAGCGCCTTCTCGAAGTTGTCAAGGATAAGAAGCGCTTTTTTAGCTTGGGTATCACCATTATCTGCTTTATTTTTGATCCGAATCTTATTTACCGATGAAAAAGCTACTTCAGATGCTGAAAAATAAGCTGATCCACCGATCAAAAGGATTATCATAAATGATAATATACCTATACTGTCCCCGTCCATTAAGGATCGATCACCTCACAATTGAGTTTATTATAACAAATTCCTTCTATTTGTCCAATTTCAACCAAATTATTCACTTTAACAACAATTAACATTATTTAGTGTTGTTTTATGTTATTGTTATGTTATTATTTTATCGGGAGGATATATGATGAATGAATTCTTAAGCTTTACTGTTACAAACAACGATATTGATCTTGAACGTATCAAACGTTTCCAAACGATGATGAATAATCGAAAAGCGACTATCTGCGCTGAAAGAGCTGAGCTACTGACTGGTGTTTATCAAAATACAGAAGATGAACCAATGATCATACGTAAAGCTAAAGCCTTAAGAGCGATATTAGAAAACATGAGTATTTATATCGATCAAGATTCACTGATCATCGGTAATCATGCATCGAGTAATTTCGCAGCACCAATCTTTCCTGAGTACTCATTCAATTGGTTGATCGAAGAACTTGATGAATTAGATAAACGTAGTGGTGATCGTTTTGAAGTAAGTGAAAATGTAAAAACTCGTTTACGTAAACTACAACACTACTGGCAAAACAAGACACATCAAGATGAAGTAAAAAATAATATGAGCAATCTTAATCAACTAGCCGCCAAACAAAATGTACTACATCGTGGTGGCATCAGTATGTCAGGTGATGGTCATATCGTCCCAAATCATGAATTCATCTTTAAGAATGGCTTTAGTGGCATCAAAAAGATTGCTGAAGAAAAACTAAAAAACGCCAATCTACAACGATCACAAATAGAATTTTATCAAGGTGTTATCATTAGCATGGAAGCCGCTATCATCTTCATAAAGCGATTTGCTAAGTTAGCGCATGAACGATCACGATTAGTTAGTGATAGTAAACGGGCCGAGGAATTAAAACAACTTTCGAATATATTTTATAATCTAGCGACGAATCCGGTAAGTTCGTTTTATGAAGCCATTCAAATGGTATACTTGATCCATTTGATAATGATGATTGAAAGCAATGGTCATTCATTTTCATTTGGTCGTTTTGATCAATACTGTTACCCCTATTTCACAAAAGATATCAAGAATGGCATCTTAACGGAAGAAAAAGCCTTAGAATTGATCACTCATTTCTTTATCAAGGTAAATAGCTTAAATAAGATTAGACCATGGGATCATACTCAATACAGTGGTGGATATCCTCTATACTCTAATTTGATGGTAGGAGGTTTAAAAAGAGATGGAACAGATGGCACAAATCGTTTATCTTATCTGTGTCTTGAAGCGATGAATATGTCACGTTTACCTGACCCAAACCTTAGTGTTCGTTTTAATCAGGGTACTCCTGATTCATTATTGCATGATGCTAGTAAATTGATTAGAAAAGGTTTTGGCATGCCTAGTTTGTTTTGTGATGAGATTGTCATCAAAGCGATGTTATCATTAAATATACCAATCGAAGATGCTCGTGATTATTGTTCGATCGGTTGTGTTGAAGTTGGTATCCAAGGTAAATGGGGACATCGAGCAACTGGCATGACCTATATCAATTTTGCCAAGATACTAGAGTTAGTATTGCACAATGGCATCGATCCTCAATCAGGTATCTGCCTAATTAAAGCTAAAGATGTTGAAAATGATCAATTTAGTTATGATAATTATGAAGAGTTATGGCAATCATGGAAAAAGTTTTTAGCATTTTACATGGATTTAGCAGTTGAAAGCGACCTTATTTGTGATCGTTCGTTAAAGATTCATGATGTTGATCCATTCGCTTCATCATTGATCGATTGTAGTCTTGAAAGAGGTAAAACGCTTAAAAACGGTGGTGCTAAATATGATTTTGTATCGCAATCAAATATCGGTACATCTACTGTTGGTGACAGTTTAGCCGCAATAAAAGAATTAGTTTTTGATAAAGAACTAGTTAGTTACCAAAGACTATTACAAGCACTAGATGGTAATTTTAGTAAAGAAGATGATCTTATGATTCGTAAAATGTGTCTAAATGCACCAAAATTTGGTAATGACCTTGATGAAGTTGATGAGATCGTTAAACAAGTATTTGAATCATATTTAAAGTTATTACCTAACTATCATACTGATCGTTATCTCAATGGTCCAATTGGTGGTACATATACAATGTCCACATCCAATATTACATCATATGTCCCAAATGGCTTTGATGTTGGGGCTACCCCTGATGGACGTTTAGCTGGAAAACCATTAAATGAAGGTGCTTCTCCATGTATTGGTGCTGATCGTAACGGACCTACTGCCGTTATCAACTCTATCGCTAAATTACCCAATACTAAAATAGCTGGTGGTCAACTTCTAAATATGCGTTTTTCTCCTGGTGCCTTGTCTGGTGATGATAATCTTGATAAGTTTGTGAGCTTTATCAAAGCCTTTCCGATGAAGAATATTTTTCATAACCAGTTTAATGTCGTTGATAGTGAAACTTTAAGACAAGCTAAATTACATCCTGAAGAACATCTAGACTTGATGGTAAGAGTTGCTGGATACTGTGCGTTATTCTCTACCCTTATGCCTGAAGCTCAAGATGCGATCATTGAAAGAACAGAGCTTGGTTGGTAATATGCGTGGATTGATCAGTCACATCCAAAGATACTCAACCAAAGATGGTCCTGGTATTAGAACCACTGTATTTATGATGGGTTGTAACCTTCGCTGTTTATGGTGTAGCAATCCAGAGACACTTACTCAAGATATCAAGGTTCTATATCATAAAAATCTCTGTCAACAATGTGGACGATGCGTTAACTCTGCCGTTGATGGTTCAATCGTTTTAAGTGCTAATGGATGTCTTATTGATCGTGATAAATGTGGTAACCTACTTGATATGATTGACATTTGCCCTTTTAATGCTTACCAATCACAAGGTACTTATTATACAGTTGATGAACTAGCTGATCTAATTTTGAAAGATAAGACATTCTTTGATACCTCCAAAGGAGGAGTTACTTTCTCAGGTGGTGAAGCTACCTTACAAGCTGATTTTATCCTGCAAGTTGTTAAAATATTAAAGAAACATGATGTTCATGTTACACTTGATACTGCAGGTCTTTTTGATCTTGATAAGATAAAGTCATTGATTGATCTTACCGATTTAATACTATATGATATCAAGACTTATGATGATGACCTACATATTTCCCTAACACAAGTTAGTAATGGATTGATCCTTGATAACCTGATCAAATTGTCAGAATTAAACAAGGATATCATCGTTCGTTTGATAATAGTACCTAATTTAAATGATGATATATTAGATTATCAAAATAGATTAAATTTTATCAAACGATTACCTAATCCTGTCAAACAGATCGATATCTTACCTTATCACCAATTAGGCATCGGAAAATACCAGGCTTTAGGGTTAGATTATCCACTAAAGGATGTTCAAACATTAAGTGACAAAGACTGTCAAAAGTTTTATGATTTAAGTATAACGATGAATTTTAAGACTACCATAGGAGGTTAATATGCGAATACTGATTGATTGTGCTGATATAGAGAAAATTAAAGAAATGGATAATATCTATCCATTACACGGTGTAACATGTAATCCTACTATCCTTAAAAGAGCTAATGTTTCAAGCTTAACTGAACTTAAAACCATTAAGAATTATCTTGGTGATAGAGAATTACATGTTCAATTGATCGCTACTGAATCAAAAGCCATGGTAGATGAAGCACTATATATATTGGATAAATTAGGTAAAGATGTCTATATCAAAGTACCCGTTGATAAACAAGGACTGATCGCGATCAAACTTTTAAAAGAAAGAAAGGTAAATGTCACAGCTACTGCTATATATGATCCAATGCAAGCTTATTTAGCAGCTCTTGTAAATGCCGATTATGTAGCACCTTATGTTAATCGCATCGAACAGATAAGTGGTAATGGCATCGAAACAGCTTGTCTAATATCTGATATCCTTAAGAAAAATCATTTATTATGTCAAGTTATCGGAGCTAGTTTTAAACGGATCGATCAGGTATTAGCAATGGCCCAACATGGCATTGATTCGGTTACTTTGTCTTATGAATTATTAAGTACGTTACTCGATAATAACTATGTTGATAAAGCTATCAAAGCTTTTATCAACGATTTTGAAGAGATAGCCGGTTATAAAAAGACCATGTTAGATCTATGAAAAAACAACATTTAGACACCCATGATCGTAGAATAATGATCTATGATAAATTGATCAAAAATGAACTTATCAAGATCAATGACCTAGCCAAAGAGTTCAATGTCTCATCAATGACGATACGGCGTGATCTTTCGATCTTTGAAAAACAAGATTTAATCACCACAACCTATGGTGGTGCTTATTTAAATCATGGGAAAAGTATCGAAGCCGACTTTTCGTTAAAGACCTCGCAGATGGTCGGTGCTAAGCTAAAGATTGCTAAATATGCGGCTAGTTTGATAACTGAAAACGATACGATCATCATCGATTGTGGATCAACAGCCTTACAATTAGCTAAACAATTACCTAATATAAAGATGACTGTTGTCACAAATTCATGGCCGATCATTAATTATCTCGGTAATAACAAAAAGATCAAATTGATCTTAGCTTGTGGCACATACAACAGTATATCTGGTGGAACACTCGATAGTAAAACCATAAGTTTTTTTAACACGATAAATGCTGATAAAGTTTTTATGTCATCCCAAGCCCTTGATTTTGAGCGAGGATTGACTGTTCCTGATCCGATAGACGCTGAAGTTAAAAAAAGCATGTTTAATGCCGGAAGATTACGATATCTTATGATCGATCATAGTAAGATCTATCATACATATCTGGCTAAACACGCTGATGTAGTAGATTTTGATCTAGTCATTGTTGATGATCAATTATCAGACAAAGCACATCAACAATTTAAGACGATGAATGCTAAATTAAAAGTTGTTTAATCATGATCCCATTGCTTTGCAAGATCTTCTAATCTTTGATGATGAACAAGATCGATATCAAGAGGAGTGATCGTTACATAATTAGCTTTTAAAGCGATATAATCATAATGCAAACCATCACCCTTGAGATTAGTGGTCACATCTAATGTGCCTAAATGATAATAATGGAAATCATCATCACTTGTATGTTCAAAATTCTCATCATAATCTCTTATACCTGCAAATTCACACACTTTATACCCTTTGATCTGGTCACGATCAACAGCTGGTACATTAACATTCAACATATAGTCAAGATTATGTTCATCATCGATAAAACGTTCAGCGACATACCGTGCTACTTCAGCTGCGTATGAAAAGTCAGAACTAACAAACGAATCTAGTGAGACTGCTATCGCTGGAACCCCTAAGATATAACCCTCACGTGCAGCAGCTACTGTTCCAGAATAGATACAATCACTAGCAATATTGAAGCCTTGATTAATACCAGATATGACAAGATCTGGTTTTTCTTTTAGGATCTTTTTTATTGCCAAATGAACACAATCAGCCGGTGTACCATAAACAGCCCACGCCTCAACACTATCAAATAAGTCCAGCTTTTTGACTTTTAAACTTCCACTTATCGTCAAACCATGGCTACTAGCACTTCTTTGGGTATCAGGAGCAACAACAACGACCTCATGATATTGACTTAGTTCATCAACTAAGGCTTTAATACCAAGTGCTTCAATGCCATCATCATTACTTATCAATATCCGCATAAATACCTCTTTCTTGTGTTTGTTACATTATAAACCAAGGCAATGACAATCACAACTTTTATCTATTGTGCTAAAAAGATTACTTATTTATAATAAAAGAAAGGTAGGTGTTAGATAATGAAATTTCCATTTCCCAAGATTGACCTTCATTTTCATCTTGATGGATCAATGTTACCAGAGTTAGCGTGGGAGCTAGCTAAAGAACGAAACTTAAAACTTCCAGCTGATAATCTTGAAGATTTTCGTGAGTTTATCGTCTTAACTTCTGATTGTGAATCAGTTTATGATTATCTTGAACGATTTGAAATGCCGACGATGATATTACAAGATAAAGATGCTCTAACAAGAACGGCTTATCATATCATCAAACATGTAGCCAAACAAGGACTAGTATATGCTGAAATTCGCTTTGCTCCACAACTACATACGCAAAAAGGATTGAGTCAAAAAGATAGCGTTGAGGCTGTCTTAGAAGGAGTAAGAAAAGCAACTAGTGAAACGCCAACGATCAAGATTGGTATCATTCTATGTTGTATGATCGCCCCAGACAATATAAATCGTGAAGCTAATTTTGAAACAGTTTCTCTAGCTAAAGAATTCTATGGTAAAGGGGTTGTTGGACTTGACCTTGCTGGACCTGAAGGTTTTGTGCCCATGAAGGAATATGCTGAACTGTTTAAAGAATACCGTGCAGCTGGTTATCCACTAACGATTCATGCTGGTGATTGTGATGGACCAGCTAGCGTTAATGAAGCACTAAATTTCAAGCCCACAAGAATTGGTCATGGCCATCATGTTTATGATGATCCAAAAGTAGTTCAACGTGTAATAGATGAGAATATCACTTTAGAGGTATGTATTACAAGTAATATTCAATGTAAGACACAACCATCATATAAAGAACATCCTATTAAGAAACTTTATGATATGGGTGTACGCGTTACCTTAAATACTGATAATATGATCTTATCTAATGTCACACTAGATTATGAATATGAAAAAGCAATGTCAGAACTTGGATTTACTTATAATGATCTGATCCAAATGAATATCTATGCTGTTGAAGCATCATTTATGCCAGAAGAAGATAAACCTAAATATATCGAACAATTAAAATCATATCTACAATAATAAACAATTACTGTTATAATGATATAGCAGTAATTTGCGGGTATGGTGAAATTGGCAAACACGCATGATTCAGGTTCATGTGTCGCAAGACTTGCAGGTTCAAGTCCTGTTACCCGCACCACCACTATATGAAGTAGCTTTCATGATCATAAAACAGACTGGATAATCCCGTCTGTTTTTGTTTTGTGATATTTACATACTAATGAAATAGTGACAATGGAATCTTCATCTACTAAACTATTCTACCTTAGAATTGGTGGTGCGTACATGCAAAAGTTACTCAAGCGATCATCAACCATATACTTTGTGTATTTGATACTCATGATAATTTTATCAATTTTACTTTTATTCTTTGGTTACAGATTCATCGTAACCAATGCGATTGTTTGGTTAGTAATTAATTTAATGATAGAATGTGTACTAACAACATTGTGTATCTTTAAAAGAGATGAATCCATGAAATCGACTAATATTATTGTACAACTGTTACCAACCTTTTCTTTAATATACATCATCATTTTAACTATCCATATTAATATTGATAATATTATCATTCTCTGCTTTCATCATTTATTTTGTTTCTTATCTTGCTATATCATATCTTTATTATACGCAAACAAATTTGTTTTTCGGATTATATATGCGACTTTTAATACTATTCTTTTACTATTTCTTTTAGCGGTAGTTTATTTCTTAATGATATTTACAGATTTCGGTAAAGAAACTATTATCGAGCAAGTAACATCTCCTGATAAATCTTATACAGCGATCCTTATTAACTCTGACCAAGGTGCGTTAGGTGGAGATACACTAGTAAGTATTGAATATAATAATACTAAAATTATTGGATATGGATACTTTGAAAAGAATCTTTATATTGGTGAATGGAGAGAATTTGAGACAATTGACCTTAAATGGAAAGATGATCATACGCTTTTAATAAATGAAAGAGTATATAACTTAAAATAAGATTTAAAAATCGCTTTTTATTTAATTGTTATATGAATAGTCAAACAAATAAAACCTTGCTATTCAAAGATCTTATCTTCAAGATTTAATATTCGATATAATACAAGCTTTTTATCTTTTCTGACACAATTTATAATTTTGTTAAAGATATGATCAAATAGAGTATCGCTTTATTTTCTTTTATTGCTTAGAAGCCAAATAAAGCTCATCAATACTCATATCAAAATGATCATGAACGTATTGCTCAAAATGATCTAATGCCGGGTAATAAATGTTTTTCCCTTCAGAATCAAAGGCATCGCCAAACATCTCATGTACCATTTCGATATTGGGATACTCCCATCCAAATTCATCTCTATCAAAAAAACCTTCATATGAACAACTCTTTCCATCTTTATCTAGCGATACGCGATACTTATTCTCACTTGCATGAAAAGTGATACGCAAGCTATAGCCTTTTATATCAGTATCCATAAACTCGATATTCCAACCCTCTGTAAATTCTCCCCATTCTGGTCTAGCGATAGCGACGGATTTATAATGTGGTTCACGATCCTCATACACTCCACAGATACCTGCCTCATCAAAAACAAAACCTAATGCGGTTAGAGAACCTTCACTAATAGGTACAGAATTCAAATCTTTATTCTTTTGATCGATCGTTATCGCATTAGCATCAATATCAAATGTAAGATTGTTCCCAATCATATCATTATATGATATCCATGTTATTTGATTTCCACGCCATTCCCACCAATCACTTTCAACGTTTGCAACAATATCCTGGCGAATAGATTCTGTATCTTGTACATAATAAACAACAGAAGTGACAACTTCATCTTTATAAAGATTTACAGTGATTCCACTTTC
>JAQUCI010000125.1 GCA_028686295.1 Erysipelotrichaceae bacterium
ACCAACTTTGGCTTATACACATTTTCAAGCGGCTCAACCAACGACTGTTGGTAAAAGAACGACTTTGTGGATCAATGACCTAATCATGGATATTGAAGAAATTGATCATATATTAGCTGATTATCGTTTATTGGGATCAAAGGGCACAACGGGAACTCAAGCTAGTTTTTTAAAACTTTTTGATGGTGATCATCAAAAATGTCGCAGATTAGATGAGTTGATAGCTAATAAGATGGGATTTACTGCTTGTGTGGCAGTTTCTGGTCAAACTTACTCAAGGAAAATTGATAGTAAGATCATTAATGTCTTAGCAGGTATCGCTCAAAGTGCTCACAAATTTTCAAATGATATCAGGCTTTTACAACATTTAAAAGAAGTTGAAGAACCTTTTGATAAAACTCAAGTGGGTTCTTCGGCCATGGCATATAAGCGTAATCCAATGCGTTCTGAAAGAATTGCTGGGTTAGCTAATTACTTGATAAGTAATTCGATCAATCCGGCAATAACCGCCTCTACTCAATGGTTTGAAAGAACGCTTGATGATTCAGCTAATCGACGTTTAAGTTTAGCTGAAGGGTTTTTAACTTGTGATAGTATCTTAGAACTATATTTGAATGTATCAGCTAATCTAGTCGTATATCCGCAGATGATCGCTAAACATCTTAGTGAAGAAATGCCGTTTATGGCTACTGAGAATATATTAATGCAGGCTGTTAAAAATGGTGGCGATCGTCAGATATTACATGAAGCGATTAGAGTGCATTCACAAGTAGCTGCACAAAAAGTCAAACAAGAAGGACAAGCAAATGATTTATTGAATAGGATAGCTAATGATCCATTATTCAAGCTCACACGTGATGATCTTGACAAGATTATTGATGTTAAAAAGTTTATTGGAAGAGCTAGTGAGCAAACAAGTGAGTTTATCAATGAGGTAGTACAACCACTCTTGAAGCAAAATGAAAAAGCTTTGGGTATGGTCGTCGATATAAAGATCTAACGGAGGTAAAAAATGGTCAAAGCAATTGTAGGTGCTAATTGGGGCGATGAAGGTAAGGGAAAGATAACAGATTTTTTAGCAAAAGAAGCTGATATCGTCATTAGATTTCAAGGAGGTAGTAACGCTGGGCATACGATCGTTAATGATTATGGCAAATTTGCACTCCATATGTTACCATCAGGGGTGTTTTATCAACATACAACTAATATCGTAGGCAATGGTGTAGCTCTTAATATACCATTTTTTATTGATGAGGTTAATTCACTTGTGTCAAAGGGAGTACCTAAACCTAATTTATTAGTTTCAGATAGAGCACATATCGTTATGCCTTATCATGTTTTGTTTGATGCATATGAAGAAGAAAGACTAGGAAAAAGATCATATGGTTCAACAAAATCTGGAATTGCGCCAGTTTACGCAGATAAGTACGCAAAGATTGGTTTTCAAGTATGTGAGTTATTTGATGAAGAACATTTAAGAGAAAAACTGAAGAATGTCTGTGAAATAAAGAATGTTATGCTAAAACATCTCTATCATAAACCACTATTGGATCCTGAAATGCTATATCAGACCTGTATTGAATATAAAGATCTGATCAAGCCATATATTTGTCATTTATCTGCATATCTTAATCAAGCACTAAAACAAGGTAAGAGTATTTTGCTTGAAGGTCAGTTAGGTTCTTTAAAAGATACGGATCATGGTATTTATCCTATGGTCACTAGTTCATCGACTCTAGCTGGCTTTGGGGCTATTGGAGCAGGGATACCACCGTATATGATCAACCAGATAATTACTGTTGTTAAAGCTTATTCTAGTGCGGTTGGAGCTGGTCCATTTGTGTCGGAATTGTTTGATGATCAAGCTACATTGTTAAGAGAAAATGGTGGAGATGGTGGTGAATATGGTGCTACAACCGGTAGACCAAGAAGAGTAGGTTGGTTTGATGCAGTAGCTACACGATATGGATGTATGTTACAGGGAACCACTGAGGTTGCGTTGACAGTCTTGGATGCCTTGGGTTATTTAAAAGAGATTCCAATCTGTGTGGGCTATAAGATAAATAATGAAGAGACTCAAGATTTTCCTAACACAGTTGAATGTTATAAAGCACAACCTATTTTAAAAGTAATGAAAGGTTGGAACTGCAACATTAAAGGAATCAGGGTATTTGAAAAACTACCACAAGAAGCACAGGATTATGTTGATGAGATTGAAAGACAGATTAATTATCCAATAACGATAATTTCAAATGGTCCAAATCGTGATGATATCATTCATCGTCAGCCCAAGATTTAATATATAATGGTATAAGGGTAAACTCATATTTATGATCTTTACTTAATGGAGTTAATAATGGAAAAATTAAAGATAACAAAAGCAAAAGAACGTTTGATCTTGGCTGGTATCAAAGTGATCGAGGATAGCGGTATTCAAGGATTTTCTTTGCGCAAAGCAGCTGAAACTTGTGGCATTTCATGTGCTGCTCCATATAAACATTTCAAAAACAAAGAAGATTTTATTACCATGATCATTCATTATATTCACCAGAAATGGTTAGAAAAACAAGCAATCGTCATTAGTGAACATCAGGGTGATCTTAAAGAACTATTAATTCATATTAGTTTGGCTTATATTGATTTTTTGGTTAACAACCCTCAATTTCGTTCGATCATCATGATCAAGGATGAATCATTTAGCGATGAAAATAACAAGATTAGATATAAGATAAGTAATAGATCATCTGAATTAGTTGAATTATATTGTATCGAAAACAAGATACCTGAACATCTTCAAAAAGAAAGATTATTCTTAGTTAGATCTCTCATATATGGTGCAGCTTTAATGTTTGATAATAAAGAATTGCAATATAATCAAGAAAACATCAACATGATATACAATATAATCGATAAGGCATTTATCGTTGATGATGTTGACAAATAGTTAAGATAAAGCTAAAATAGCCTAAGTTAACACATGTTAACATTTAAGAAGAAAAAAGAGGTATTAAAATGAATTATAAGATTATTGGTGATAGTTGTGTCGATTATACAGATTATCGTGATGGGTTAAATTGGGTAACACGTGTTCCCTTGACTATCACTTTAGAAGGTGTTGAATATGTAGATGATAGTAACCTTGATTGTGATGATCTTTTAGCGAAGATGGCAAAATCTAATGAGGGGCCTAAATCAGCATGTCCTTCTCCTGGTCAATTTTTAGCTGCTTATGAAGAGGGTGATGCTGATGAGATTTATGTGGTAACTTTGAGCAGTCCATTAAGTGGTACTTATGCTAGTGCTACGATGGCAAAGACGATGTTGCAGGATAAAGATAGCAATAAAAAAGTACATGTATTTGATTCACGCTCAGCAGCGGCTGGTGAAGTGGCGATTTGTGTCAAGATCAAAGATCTATTGGATGCTGGATACTCATTTGAAGAAGTAGTGCAACAGGTTGAAGATTTTATAAGCTCAATGAATTCGATCTTTACTTTGGAAACATTAGAAACTTTACGCAAAAATGGACGATTGACAAAATTACAGTCGGTCATTACTGAAAAACTCAACTTAAAAATGGTTATGGGAGCGACACCTGAAGGTGAGATAGAAGCTCTAGGAAAGGCACTAACTATAAGTGCAGCGATCAAAAAGATGATCGAGATCATCAAAGAGAGAGGACAAAAGAGTGGCTTTGAGGATCGAGTGCTTTATATAACACAGTGTCAGGCTCTTGAGCGCGCTGAAATGATCAAGACAAAAGTTTTAGAAGTATGTCAATTTAAAGACGTTGTTATTTGTGAAGCCCGAGGAATCAGTAGTATCTACGCCAATAGTGGTGGAATAATCCTAGCGTTTTAAATATTAAAAGATGCTTTTGTCAAGCATCTCAGACTGTTGACAAAATAAGTTAACAGTCTTTTTTATTTAGATAGAAGAATACTATCAAGAAAGGCAAGATAATGGTAAAATTTCAGTAGATAAGAAGAGGACAAACTATGTTTAAGAAACGAACGATCCAACAAGATGAGTTAATCCTTATGACAATGGAAGAGATGGTCCCTAAAGACCATC
>JAQUCI010000126.1 GCA_028686295.1 Erysipelotrichaceae bacterium
TCTAAGAAACGGCAATAACTGCTGATTTTAAGCTTGTTTACAAAGCCTCCTAATACTTCAAATTCTCATACTTATTGCCGTTTACGTCTTTAAAAAATGACTTAACTCTAGTAATTAAGCCATCTTTTAATAAATCAGCATTTACTATTAGAATTCACGCTTAAAGGAAAATATCATGATAAACTTTGTGGACACTTGCTATTTGCTTGGTAATGATTTATTTTTAAAGTAGAGAGAAAGAAAGATAAGGAGGACGATCATGAAGAAATTTTATCGTTGTAACATTTGTGGTAATATCATCGCTATGGTTGAAGATTCTGGGGTAAATCCAGTATGCTGTAATGAACCAATGGAAGAATTGAAAGCTAATACGACCGATGCTGCTAATGAAAAACATGTACCAGTTGTTGAGGTGGTAGATGAAAAAGTTAAAGTTACAGTTGGTAGCGTATTGCACCCGATGTTACCTGAACATCACATTGCTTGGATCTATCTACAGACAAAACATGGCGGTTATTTAAAATATCTACCTACAGATGGTCAACCTGTTGCTGAGTTTTGTATCGCTGGTGATGAATTAGTCGCTGCTTATGAATACTGCAACATTCACGGACTTTGGAAAATTGAACTTTAGAAGAAAGGACATCACGTAAAATACGTGATGTCCTTTTTAATCTATAAAAGTGAGTTTACTAATTGGGTGTTGATAATCTTTTTGTAATCTTTTTGATTTATCTTTAAGCTATTGATATATTCTAGAGTCAAATCTAACGGCATTAGTTTAACTGCTTTGACCTCATCTTCCTTAATAATTAATTCTGATAGTTTAAAGGCAGCTTTTGCGCTAAAGATATCAACAATATAATTGTTGTTTAAACATCTACCTAAAAAGCGAATTTCTTCTTTATTTAAATTTATGCTTAGTTCTTCTTGTACTTCACGAATTGCGGCATCTATGCTGTTTTCGTTAATTTCAACAGCTCCTCCGGTAATACACCACACTCCAGGAAGTTCTTTTTTGGTAAGTGCTCGTTGTTGAATAATGAAATTATGATCTTGATCATAAACATATATATGTACAGATAAGACATATTCATCAGCATTCAATTCATCACGTTCTTTATGATAACCTTTGCTTAAACCATTTTTATCATATACTTCGATCATATTATTTAACTTTTTCGATAACCAGTATTATGATCAACAACATTTGTTAGTGGTTGATCAGCTAGATAAGCCTTTAGATTATGTTTGGCTAAAGCTAATAATTTATTTTTGGTGTAAGCAAGATTTCGTGCCCCACTGACATGAGGGGTTATCAAGACATTGGGTAGTTTCCATAGTAATGAGCTTGATGGTAAAGGCTCTTGTTCAAAGACATCTAATCCTGCACTCATCGTTGGTCGATCACTTAAGTGTTTGATCAAGGCATTGGTGTCAATTGCAGATCCTCTTCCAACATTTATCAATAAGACATTATCTTTCATTTTACTTAGTCGCTGATCATTGATCAAATGCTGTGTTTCTTTTGTGTTTGGAAGTGATAAGGCTATGATATCGGCTTCTTTGATAAGGTCATCAATAGCATCCATCTGGTATAGAGCAGATAGATAATCAGGCTTTGTTTTTGGAGTCTTTTTAACTCCGATCACGTCTGCGTTAAGCGCATGCATCCGTTTAGCAAATTCACTACCGATGTCACCTAGTCCTAAGACTAAAACTTTTGATCCATAGATTGATAATACATCTCCCTCATTATGATAGTGAGCATGTAGTTGATTGTTATGATATAGATTAAATTTCTTATAGAAATAAAGCACATAACCTAACATGTGTTCACTTATAGCTAGGCCAAAACATCCTGTTGAATTGGTCAGGATAGCTTTGTTTTTGATGTTGGGATGGTTTACGTATTTATCACTGCCCGCCATATATAGATGCATGTACTCAAGGTTTTTACAATGGTCGAGCATTTCATAGTTTACATTACCGATAATCACATTTACTTCTTTCAAATCATCCGGTCTTACATCATCACTATTGATGAACTTAAATTCGTTGATATCATCAATAAAATCAACTTTATCAGTTGGATCAAGTTTAAGAGCTACTAATATTTTTTTCATTATCATTTCCTTCCTTTTACTTTATTATAACTTTTTCTTTACTTAGATGCTAAATAATTGCTTGAAATCTAAATATATACATAAATTGTCAAGATGTAAGCGATAACATGTTAAATTTATGAAAATTATATTTTTTTGTTTGTTATAATACGTTGGGAAGGTTCAAAAGATGACACTTACAAATATTTTTGCATTATTAGGTGGATTAGCTTTATTCCTATATGGAATGAACATTATGGCTTCAGGCTTCAAGCATATGGCCGGTAGTAAGCTTCAACAGATTCTTGAAAAATTAACAAGTACGCCCTTAGTTGGCGTTATCGTTGGTGTATTTGTCACCGCGATCATTCAAAGTTCAAGTGCGACAACGAGTATGTTGGTTGGCTTTGTAAATGCAGGAGTCATGTCCGTTACTCAGACAGTTGGCGTTATCATGGGTGCTAATATCGGTACAACTATGACAGGACAGCTTATCGCTCTTGATTTTGATGTTTTAGCTCCTTTGATCGCTTTTATTGGTATCATATTTATCGTGTTTATGAAAAATCCCAAGATGAATGCAGTTGGTGAGATACTAGCTGGCTTGGGTTTTTTATTTATGGGAATGGATATGATGAGTGGAGCGATGAAACCACTACAATCTTCTCCGTTTTTTCTGGGATTGATAAAATCGATGAAGAACCCTTTATTTGGTATAATGGTTGGCGCAGTGTTTACGGCTTTGATCCAATCATCTAGTGCTTCAGTTGGTATAATCCAAACTCTAGCTAAAAGCGGTGTACTTGGAGTGGCTGATGTTGTTTACTTTAACTGTGGACAACATATTGGCACATGTGTAACAGCTGTTTTGGCTTCACTTGGCTTAAATCGTGATGCTAGGCGCGTAGCGACGATCCATGTTGTTTTTAATGTACTTGGAACAGTTATGTTTACGCTTGTCTATATGATGATCCCTTTACATAAGTTATATATATGGCTTGCTCCGAATAATCCAGTTGCTCAAATAGCGATCATGCACTCGGTATTTAGTATCACGACATCGGTCGTATTGTTTCCTTTAGGTAAATATTTAGCAAAATTTGCCTATTGGTTCATTCCTGATCAACATTCTGTTAAAGATCTAAAATTAGAAATAACAACACCAGCTCATGGCAAAGATACAGCGGTCGCTAATTTATTTGGTATCAATGTCGAATTGAATCATATGTATGGTCTTGTTAGAGACAATATTGAAGAATCGATGATCGCTCTTTTAGAGAATCGCTCAAGTATTGATTTGGTTCATGAAAATGAACACAAGATTGATATAATTCATAAAGGGATAATTCGCTCTATATCTAAAGCGATATCATCAAACATTTCTGTTGATGAATCAAATGTTGTTGCTAGAATGTTTCAAATTAACAAAGATATCGAGAGAATGGGAGATCATGCTTTAAATCTGGCTGAGTCTTGTGATTATCTTGCGAAGCGAAATTTAAAGATAACGCCTGAGATCGTTGGTGAGTTGTATGAGATCAATGAAATTATCTTGATGAGTTTGAATTCGATCGATCGGATCGCTAGTATTAAGGAAGAACATCGCTATCAGATTGTATCACAAAATGAAGATCGATTGGATTATATGTGCTATAACTTCCGTGAGAATCAGATAAAGCGAATGAATGAAGAGAAACAAAATTTTGAAGTGGGTATTATTTATACTGAAATCTTAACCGATATCGAAAGAATCGGTGATCATATCTTTAATATTGCGAATGAGCTAGCTGTTAACGATTAATAACCAATTTTTGTTTGATCTTTATTGATCATAAAACTCGATCCATAACCAAATATCGTGGGATCATCCAGTAACAACTGCCTAATCCTGATCATGGGGATTGGATCATGAGGGATATTACCCTCGATCGTAACAA
>JAQUCI010000127.1 GCA_028686295.1 Erysipelotrichaceae bacterium
GATTACTTAACTCAAAGCACGCTAAAAGCTCTAGAGCCTTTACTTTCTTGATCCCTTTTATATTTGTTATCTGTTTTAAAGATAAAGAAGGCAATTTAGCCATACCATATTTATTCAACAACTCATCAGCTATGCCTAAGGCACTACAACCCTGATATCCATGTCTGATCAATATCGCTAACAGTTCACGATCGTGTAAATTTTCAACCCCAACACTAACAGCCCTTTCTCTTGGTCTTAGTTGTACCGGTAACTCTTGTACTTTGATCATCATCACACCTTTCTTTAGCAAAAAGACCCACTAAGGTGGATCCTTTTAACTATTTAGACCATTGAATACTAATACCCGGAATTTGAACTTTTCCTCGACCACTACTCAACACTTTAATGATTGCCGCAACTGTCGCTGCGATTATCACATACGTTACTATACTTGCAGTTGTCATATCGTCTCCTTTCACTAATAAGATTAGTAAAAATCAAACGATATCCTAGATCATCTTTTCAAACTCAATAATCGTTCAACAAATTCACTCAAACCAGCATTTGCACAATCACTAACTAAGATTTTACCTGCTGTTTTAGCCTTCTTTGTGCCATTAGCCATAGCTGCACTATAACCAGCATGAGCTAATAACCAACTATCGTTATCACCATCACCTATTGCCGCAACATCTGCAAAACCATGATTCAAAATCGTTAACAAGTACTCAACTGCCGATTTTTTATTGACATCCTTTAAAACGATGTCGATAAAATTATCACCAGCATGGCAAATGTACAATCGATCTTTATATAGATCATTAACGATTGGATAATACTTATCGATCATGAATTTTTCTTGAGTAAAACTTACTTTAAATGGTTCGCTTTTGATGTACTTAAAGAAATCATTAAGTGGACTAGTCAAAACAAAATCAACTCCAACAATCTGGTTATCAATCGCTATACCAGGATCATAGCCACTAGCAACAACATAATCGTCTTGTTCAACATTAAAATGTAGGTTATGTTGTTTGCTATAAGCATAAAGTTCTTCTATCAAAGTCATTGGTATCTTCTTTTCATAGATTAACTTATCGTTTTTGACATCATAGATAGTCGCACCATTGCTTGCTATCAAATACCCACCATGTTTTTTCATATTTAATGCTTCAATAATACTTTGACTACTAGAATATGTTCGGGCAGTAGCTACTACAATGATAATTCCTCTTGCTTGAAGCTTTGCAATAGCTTCAATATTTTTAAGTGGTATGATCATTTGATCATGATCATATAATGTTCCATCAACATCCGTTATAAATACTTTAATCATTAATATCCTCATCACTTTCTCTTACTAAGTAGATTGGTCGCTTTTTAGTCTCGAGATAAGTCTTTGCCAGATACTGTCCTAAAACGCCAATACTAAATAATTGAATTCCCGAAACAAACAAAACGATTGAGATTGTACTAGCCCAGCCAAATGCACTTTCAACCCCAATAAAATGTCTGATAAAGACAATCAATATCCCCACAAAAGCGATCAAGCAAAACAGTACCCCAAACAAAGAAGCTATCGCTAATGGAGCTGTAGAAAAAGCAATGATTCCTTCAAATGAATAGATCATCAACTTAAAAAACGACCACTTTGTTTGACCAGCGACTCTTTCGATATTCTCATAAGATAGCCACTTAGTATTATAACCAACCCAACCAAAGATTCCCTTAGAAAAACGATTATACTCACTCATTGCTAATATGCCATCAACCATCTTTCGATTCATTAACCGATAATCACGAGCCCCATCAACGATATCCGCTTTCGAGATCTTATTGATGATCCTATAAAACAATCTAGCAAAAAAAGACCTTATCACCGGCTCACCCTTACGTGTAGTCCGTTTTGTAGCAACACAATCGTAATCTTCATTTTTCAAGGTTTCATACATTGTGACTAATAATGATGGTGGATCTTGAAGATCGGCATCCATAACAGCCACATAATCACCTTTTGCGTTTTGCAAGCCAGCATACATTGCGGCTTCCTTCCCAAAATTTCGTGAAAACGAAATAAATCTAATACGTTTATCTTGTTTATACAATTTTTTTATCACTGCTAGTGTTTGATCTTTTGACCCATCATTAATAAACAAGAATTCAAAATCAACATCATTCATTTGCTTGGCTACATCATTTATCGCTTCGTAAAAATATGGCAGAGCTTCCTGCTCATTATAACAAGGTACTACAATCGATATTTTTTCCATGACTTTAAACCTCAACTATTATGATTATAACACGAAATGTTTTAATGACTATGTAAAAAATAGGCTTTCGCCTATTCTACAAATATTCTTATCCGATCGCCATTTGCGGATTCAACACTAATGATCTCACCTAACATACCAGAGTATAAACACTCTTTAATCAATTCAAAATCAATCTCACTCATATCTAATTTACGTTCATTGATATTCACGTTATTGAATTTAGCTGCTAAGTCTATCCCTGCCAATACTAAAGCTACAGGAATATTGATCTTGACCTTATCGCCATCAATAGAATCAACGAAAACCTTCAACATTTTATGACGATAATCTTCATCAATCTTGGTTGGTGGATTTAATTTAGCTACTACTTCATTACTCTCTAAAGCTGTGATCAATTTTTGTGCTTCTTCGATTGATATTGTATTATTTTTAACCATATTTAATATTTCTTCAATTTTGTTCATTTTATAACACCTTCAAAGCCTCAATTGCTTCATCTACACTCATTTCTCCAGTTTTAATCTTTGTAAGAATAGCTTCACTATCAACCTTACTCTCACTCTTTACTTGATAACCCATTTTTACAATGATGTTGTCAAGGTATTTTTTTACAGTTGGATAAGATATTTCTAACTCTTTCTCCATTTCTTTGATATTACCCTTTAATAATACAAACATTTCAACGAATCTTAACTCATCTTTTGATAGATAACTAAACTTAGATAAAGCAAATTCACCACTTATCTCTGTGTGGCAATTTGGACAAGCCATTTTAGTGACTAGCAGTTTACTCTCACACACCGGACATATGCCTATGACTTCATTTACCATATTTTCCTCCTTTTATAATACTTCAATCAAAACTCGCTCATCACCACTTCTTGCATCAACTAAGACAAAAGGTTCACAATCTTCAATAATATCAATCATCATGTCGATCAGGTTAAGTAATTCATGACGATTTTGATTGATAACTACCGGTAAATTAGAATCTTTCTTCACAAATCTTTCGTTATGTCTTATACCTAATTTAAAGACGAAACTAGCCTTTTTGATTGACAGTTTCGGTAGATTGATCAAATGATCTTTTGTCTTGATATAAATTTTTATCTTTCGTTTATTCTTGAACATCATAATATAATAATAAATACTAATATTAATATTGTCAATATATTGTTTAATATATTTAATTTCATATTTAACATTGTATATAATAAAAAAGGCACATTGTGCCTTATCCTCTAAATCTAAAGAAACTTGGTATCTCTTCCTCTTTAATATCTTCTTCGATCGATCCATCTTTTATTGGATCATGTACTAGTGTATTTTCCTTGTTTGTTGATACAGGTATTGGTTTTTGTTTGGGTATATCAAATCCAGTGGCAATAACAGTTACGATTATCGCATCACCGATCTTCTCATTGATCGCAATACCAAAGACAATATCAATCTCACCGCCTGCTGCTTCACGAATAAACTCAACAGCATCATTAGCATCATATGCTGTGATCGAATTTCCACCCGTAACGTTAACGATCGCATTTCGCGCTCCTTTGATCTGAGCTTCAAGCAAAGGAGATTGGATTGCTTTTTGAGCTGCCTCTTGTGATTTATTATCCCCTTGCGCCATACCAATCCCAATCAAGGCTGTACCTTGACCTTCCATGATCGCTCTAACATCTGCGAAATCCAAATTGATCAATGCTGGAACAGCTATAAGATCAGTGATAGTTTGTACCCCCTGTCTTAATACATTATCGGCCTCTTTAAATGCGTCTACAAA
>JAQUCI010000020.1 GCA_028686295.1 Erysipelotrichaceae bacterium
TGACATCAAATTCGTTATCAGTCATGAGAATTGTTTCTATTTTGAAAGTACGCATCAATATCAATTGTTGTTAAACTCACGTAAAGCTAAACAAGAACGCTTGTTAGAAAATGATATAACAGTTTATAGAAGTCACGATGTATGGGATTATGTGGTTGAATACGGTAATCTTGATAGCTTTACAAAAGCACTTAAATTACCATTTAAGCAACGATCACTTAATGAAAAATACAATGTTGCCTATTTTGAGAAGATGAAAGTTAGAGCTTTGGCAGAGAGAGTCGTCACAGCATTATCTAGTTATGGACAAGATTATTGTGAAGTTTTAGGAGATGTCGATCGTGAAGTTACATCATTAGCCTTGGGTATTGGTGCGGCATGTAATGTCTTTGAATTATTAAAATATCCAAACGTGGAATGTTTGATCGTTTCCGATGATGGTGCTTGTAATTGGGTAGAACATCAATATTGTTTAGACAATAATATAACACTCATAATCGTTCATCATTCAATCAATGAAATACTAGGAATGAATAATATGGTAAGATACCTAAAACAACAGTATCCAAAACTTCATGTTGAATACCTTGACGAAGGATTTCATTATCATTTAATAGACAAAAAGCAATGATATAAGCTCATTGTTTTTTTTATTGACAAAAACAGGTACCTGTCTTATTATAACATTGAATCAAAAGGTACCTTTTGAAATGTAGGGAGGGGTTAGTCATTAAGCATCAAAAACAAAAGGAATTATTGAAGACTATTGATCAAGTTAATCGATTATTAAGACGTATATCTATCAATAATAGTCATCATGGGCGTAGTACGTATCGTTTATTATCGATTATTGATGAACTAAAGGTAATAGATACAAGAGAATTAGCCGAAAGGTTAGATATAAGGCCATCTTCATTAAATGAGCGTTTAGCACAATTAGAATCTGGTAATCTTATTCAAAGATATCGTGATGAGAGTGATCAAAGATCATTTAATGTTGAGCTCTCAAGTTTAGGTAAAGAACATTTAAGTAAATTGATCTTAGACCAAAAACGTTTTGAACAAAGTCTAGAAGAGATCCTTGATGATGATAAAACAGTAATCTTGATCGAACTATTAAGAAAGCTTGTTGAAGGATTAAGACCATTAACTGAACAAAATGATCATCATGATCATAAAAGAAAGCATCATCATCGATGAAAGAGGGATTTAAGCGAAATAGTCGTAATTTTTTAACTGAAGAGGAGTTGAAAAATAGGCCTAAAGTTACGATAAAACTAATAAAAAGAGTTTTATCATATCTTCTACCGTATTGGAAACAGATGTTACTTGTCTTTATAGCTATCATCCTAGCGTCGATCTTTAGTTTACTGCCAGCTATTTATACGGGAAGAATGGTTGACGAAGGTTTAATTGGTAAAAATTTAGATTCTTTGATCAAGTTTATTTTATTAGCCTTTTTAGTTACAGTTGTCGCTAATCTGATCAAAGTTCTAGAAAGTTATCTTAATATATGGATTGCTCAGCATATTACCTATGATATGCGAAATAGTATGTATGCTCATTTACAAGCAATGCCACATAGTTTTTTTACAAGTAATAATCAAGGCGATATAATTACACGTATGACAAGTGATATATCCCAAGTTCAACAAATTATAACTAATACTTTATCAAGCATCATATCAAATGTAATGACTTTGATCGTAGCTTTGATCGCAATGTATCAGAAAAATTGGATCTTAGCTACTTTAGGTATTATCATCGTGCCATTGTTTGTCTTACCAACAAAAAGTGTTGGTAAGACAAGATGGAGTCTAACTAGAGAAACGCAAGCATTAAATGATCGGATAAATGGCATTCTGAATGAAACTTTGTCTGTATCGGGTCAAATGTTAGTTAAACTTTTTAATCGAGAAGATACAGAACTAGCAAATTATCAAAAGGCTAATTTCGCATTGATCAAACTAAAGATAAAAGAAAGCATGGCAGGTAGATGGTTTAGAGTAGTTTTAAGTACATTTTCTAGTATTGGACCAATGCTGATATATCTTGTTGGTGGTCTTTTATTAATAAACTATGATCAAGATCTTAGTGTAGGTGACATTACAGTTATGGTTGCTTTATTGTCAAGAATGTATAATCCAGTTAATTCATTACTAAACATTCAAGTTGATTGGATTAGATCAATGGCTTTATTTACACGCCTTTTTGCTTATTATGATATGGACCCGACGATCAAGAATTGCGATAATGCAATAATCTTGCGACAAACTGAGGGAAGATTAGAATATGATCATGTAGATTTTGGATATGATCAGGATAAACTAGTACTACATGATATCAACTTTAAGTTAAATAAAGGACAAAACATAGCCATTGTTGGACCATCAGGCGCTGGTAAGAGTACGATTGCTAGTCTTATACCACGCTTATATGATGTAACCAATGGTAGGATCTTATTAGATGGCATTGACATCAGAAATATCAATATAGCTTCATTAAGGCAACAAATTGGAGTAGTAAGCCAAGATACATATCTGTTTAATTCAACGATCAGAGAAAATTTACTATATGCTAAAGCTGACGCAAGTGAAGAGGAGATGATCGATGCATGTAAGAAGGCAAGTGTTCATGATTTCATCATAAATTTACCGCTTGGTTATGATACGATCGTTGGTAATCGAGGTTTAAAGTTGTCAGGTGGTGAAAAACAAAGATTATCAATAGCACGTGTCTTATTAAAAGACCCTAAGATACTGATCTTTGATGAAGCTACTTCTTCATTGGATTCAATAGCTGAAAATGCTATTCAAAGCGCAATCTCTTCTTTGATCAAAGAAAGAACAAGTATTATAATCGCTCATCGCTTATCGACGATCTTAAGTGCGGATGAGATATTGGTCATTAAAGATGGACGGATAATCGAACGGGGCAAACATGAAGAGTTATTGATCAAAAATAACGTCTATACAGAATTATATCAAACACAATTTAAGGAAGCTTTATATCAACAATAAAAAGATAACAATTTTAGTTATCTTTTTATTGTGTTACGGTAATGATCGTCGATGATCTTAAGAAGGTGATGATCGTATCTTGTGCTGGTATGAAATAACTTACACCCTTTACCATATAAATGGCAGTATTATCATATTCCATCTCATTATCACCATCTATCGATATGACGTAAACAAATGATCGTTTTGTAATGTTCAATATAAAACTCTTTTTAATCTGATAACGTTTGATCGTATAGTATTTATTAGTATCAATAAGTTCGGCCTTTACGTGTTCATTGTCACAAATGATGATCGATCTATTAGATGGTATAGTTTGTTCAAGTTTACAAACTGATAGAGCTTTGTCAACATGTAGTTCGCGTTTATTGCCACATGCATCTTTTCTATCATGATCATATAACCGATAGGTGACATCACTACTTTGTTGTATCTCAAGCAGGGTTATATTTTCACCTATGGCATGGATCGTACCAGGTGTAATGATAAAAACATCTTGTGGTCTTATGAAAACTTTGTTAAGTACTTCAAGGATCGTATTATTTGTTATCCTAAATCTTAACTCATCCTTGCTAAGTGAGCGATTAAGACCATAATAGATATATGCATTAGGGTTAGCCTCTAAGATTAACCAGGTTTCAATCTTACCAGATTGGCCTTCGTTTTCAAAGGCAAATTCGTCATCAGGATGTACTTGAATACTTAGTGGTTGATTAGTATCGATCATTTTGATCATTATCTCTAAATGATCTTTTTGATTACCTAAACTGTCGGGATGAGTCTTAAGATATTGAGATAGATCAGTCCCATCAACATAAGAAACTCCTTTGGGGTGTATAGATAGTTCCCAACTTTCAGCAATGGTTTTGAGATTAGTTACTTTATTATAGTTAGTGGTTAGCTTATTACCTCCCCAAATGATATCTTTATAGATAGGCATAAGTCTTAATGGTTTTTTCATCGTTTACCTCTTACTTGATCTTTTTAACATCTATCTTATCTATCAAGCATTCTATTTCATCTTTATTAGCTAAGCCCATTTTAAAAGCACTAGCACTGCCGGTGGCGATCGCATATCTTAAAGCTTCCTTAAAACTATGGTCTTTAATATAACTAGCGATAAAACCTGCTAACATCGCATCACCAGAGCCTACCGAACTGACAAGTTTGCCAGCAGGTGCTAAAGCTTTATAAATCTGATCATCACTTGTAAATAGGATTGCCCCATCTTTGTTTAGTGATAATAGTATATTTTGGGCCCCCTTTGTATGAAGTGATTTGATACATTTGATCATCTGAGTAAGATCATTTAGTTTGTATGAACATAATTCTTGTAATTCTATTAAGTTAGGCTTTATTAGAAAAGGTTTATATTTTAAACAATCAAGTAAATTGTCTTTACGTGTGTCAATATATAATCTTATATTCTTATCAATGAGCTTTTCGATGATAGGGGGGTAAAGATTAGTAAATGAAGGTGGTTGACTACCTGATAATACTAAATGATCACCTTCATTGATCATTTCGATCTTCTTCAAAAGCTGTTTGAAAGTATCAGAAGTCAAGCTTGGACCAAGATGGTTTAATTCAGTTTCTTTATCCGTTCTTATTTTAATATTGATACGAGTCATGATCTGATCACTTATGATAAAATCATTTCTTATATGATTAGCATTAAGATCATCGAGGATCATTTTGCCACTAACGCCACCAACAATTCCTAAAGCGATATTATCGACCTGAAGATTATTTAACAACCTTGAAACATTGATACCTTTACCTGCTACCCTTAAAGAAGCATCATTTATGATGTTTAAATGATCGATCTTTAATTGATCGATCTTAATATGATAATCTAATGCAGGATTAAGGGTAACCGTATATATCATGATTATATTGATGGCCTTTCAACTAGCATTATTTTGGCACTTTGGACTGGTGATGTCAAATAGGTTAGTAGATGTAAACGTTAAAATTTACGCCGTGTTGACGAATGTTACTATATTGATTACAATTTAACGATAAAGGAATGATAAAGGATAAAAAATGAAAAAGAAGGTACTGCATTACAAGACGGTCACGGTTATCATATTGATTGGTTTGGTTTTGTTTTTTATCGCTTTTGATTTTCGCTTGAAATTAGAAAATCAATTAGATAAACAAGCAGTAGCATTATTATCAAGACGGGTTGATATGATAGCGGATGTGATCAATAACGAATTCAGCGAGCAATTTGAAATATTGGAATCGTTAGCTGAAATGATCGTAGATCATCACCATGATGAAGAACAGATCATTTCAATGCTGAATAATTTCAATGATAATGCTAGTTCACGCCGTTTGACTTATACTGACATAAATGGAAATAGTATTTTGGAAGATGGTATGCGTTTTAGTATTAGTGATCGCCTGTATTTTCAAGAAACGATCAATAATGGATATTCGATCACCTTTGTACAACAAAGCTATGTCGATGGTATGGCTAAGGTTATCTTAAGTAAGGCAATCTTTGATACCAATGATCAGTTTTCTGGAATGTTATCTAGTATATATGATGATCAAAGTTTTTATGATCTATTTAGTGATTTGGATTATGAAGTCTATGTATTAATGAGCGGTATCGATGGACAAGTGATGATCGATATTAATATGAAAGATGAACCAATAAAGATTGATAATGTATTTGAATTCTATGAATCAGTAAGCACATATGATGAAGAGATAGCCTCTAAGATAAAACTGGATGTTAAAGCTGGGTTAAGTGATATCATGGTCATTGGTAAGGGACTTGATCGTCATTATGTTAGTTATTTTAATGTAGATCATACGGACTGGATGATCTTTACTGCTGTACCATATATGACGATATGGACCCAATTTAACGCTATTGAAGATATATCGATGGGTTTATTTATTCAGATACTGATGGTCTTTATGATAATCGTTTTATTGGTATATTATTTTGAGTATAAAAAGCGTGAAGAGATTGCTATTGAGAGAAGACTATTACAAAGAAGTGAAGAAAGATATCGTATCTTAGATAAATTAACACAAAGTATGATAATTGAAGGGGATTTTAAAAGTGATACGATTACGTTCTTGTCAAATCATGAGACGATATTTGGTTATAGTCCAAGAACAAGAAGGATAAGCGATTACTTGAGTAAGAATCCTTATATTCATCAAGATGATATCTGTAAGATTCAAAAATTCATTGATGATCTTAAGCGGGGAACGACTTTTACGGCTATTGATTGCCGCCTGATCTCAAAAAATGATGTGTGTTTTTGGTCAAGGGTTACTGGTATCTCTTTGATGGACACTAATAACGATGTTATTGGCTTTATCGCTAGAGTCACTAATCGTGATGAGCAGATCAAACAGATCAACACCTTAAAAGATGCGGCTAGTAAAGACTCTTTAACTAAGATCGCAAATCGAGATTCTATCGAGTCGCAGGTAAACGAATATATCTTAAGTCGTAATGATCAAAAAGAGATAGCAGCCTTTTTCGTGATCGATATGGATAACTTTAAAGATGTTAATGATAAGCAGGGGCATTTGATTGGTGATAAGCTATTAATAGAGATAGCAAGTACAATGGATAAAATGTTTAGAAAGTCAGATTTTGTTGGACGTCTTGGTGGTGATGAATTTGCTGTGTTTATGTGTGATGTACCTAGTATTAAGACAGTTACTGATAAAGCAGATGAGTTGCTTAAAAATGTTAGTGAGATAATGAAGGGTTATAATAATAATAACCATCTATCTTGCAGCATTGGTATAGCTATAGCTTATGATAATAAAGAATTATTTGAACAGCTTTATATTAGAGCTGATCAAGCATTATATCGGTCCAAAGCAAAAGGCAAGGATCAGTATATTATTGATGATATTAAAAAGGGGGATAGAAATGATCGAGTATAAGTTATTGACTACAAAGGATATTGATATTTATCAATCAGTGGTTTGGAATTTTCGCCAACAAGAAGTATCTGAAGAAAAAGCGATCGCTTTTTTAACTAATCCAACTAATCGTGTTTATGTGGCATGTGATGGTCGTAATGCTGTAGGGTACATTCTAGCTTATCGGATGAATCGAATGGATAATGGTAATGATATCTTAAATATCTTTCATTTGTTCGTGCTGAAGACACATCGTCGTCAAGGCATAGCCAGAAAGTTAATGACGTTAGTTTTAGATTATGCACGCGAAGAAAAACTGCATTATGTCTTCTTGATAACTCAGAATGATAATACAGCTTCAAATGCTCTATATTTAAGTTGTGGTGGTTATAATCATCCAAAAGATAAAGAGGTGTATTTTTGGTATATAACTGGTAGACCAGCAACGGATGATCCGGATGATAAACCGTTAGAACAAGCAAGTTAATATTGACTGTTTCTTGTTAGTATCTTTTCAATCGCAAAGGCTACACCATTTTCATCATTGCTCAATGTTATCTCATCTGCAGTTTCTCGAGCATAGCGGGTACCGTTGGTCATCGCAAATGAGTAACCAGCATAACACAACATGATCAGATCATTGTCGCTATCGCCGATAGCGGCAATGTTTTCTTTTTTAAGGTTAAGATGATTGGCAAGCCACTTTAAAGCGTTTCCTTTACTAGCTAAACGATTGTTGATCTCTATTGAGATGGGGCTAGTTTGCATGATATTAAGATCGATATAGTTACGTTGCTCAAACAAGATTTCTCTTCTAATGTCTTCATCAGCGACTAGGATGCTTATTTTATCAATTACATGATCATGATCAGATTTAATATGATCATAAAGACTATCAACGACTAAGCGATTATCAAAATGGAGGTTTTTATAGGTGTTCTTAGCATTTTCAAGGTTTTTGCCAGAAGTAACACGCTCGCCATTAATATCAGCTGCCAAAAATACGTCCATTGACTCTAGGCGTTTAATGATCGCTAAAGCAAGTTCTTTATCAATAAATTCGTGATAACATTCTTTGTTGTTTTCAACATCATGAATGATCGAACCATTTTTAGTGATCGCGTATTTCACGGGTAGATCAATGATCTCTTTTGGTATAACGTTCAATGATCTTCCTGTTGAGGGAACGATCAATATACCCATTTCTTTAGCCTTATTTATCGCTTTTAGATCGATATCAGATATCGTATTATCACTTTGAAGCGTTGTTCCATCCATATCAAGGGCTATTAGTTTTATTTTTTCCATAATGTCTCCTTTTAAAACTCAACTATATTATACAATGAAAACAAATCAAATGATTAACAAGCAGGTGTTAAGGTATTGTAAATTTATATCACGTAAATTTCATTGACATGTTTGTTCGGTTAATTCATAATGGTATTAACATTTAAATAAACATTAGGCATGGGGAAACAGGTGTGATTCCTGTACAGAGCCGCTACGGTATTAAGCGTTTGCTTCTAAGTCCGACTACCAGCTAATGGGTTAGTGTGCATGCTTTCGCGATGCTAGGAAGTGGTGTTTTTTTGACCACTTTATGTGGTTTTTTTATTGGAGTATAAAATGAAAATAGTCGATTATAAACCGCTGACCTTAATTGATTACCCAAATAAAGTTGCTAGTATTGGTTTTACTAGTGGATGTGACTTAAGGTGTCCATATTGTCATAATCCTTCATTAGTTTTAAGTGATCAATCTGATGGTGTCGATCTTACAGAATCGTTTCTATTTTATTTAAAGCAAAGGAAAGATTTGTTAGATGGTGTAGTTATAAGTGGAGGTGAACCACTATTACATAAAGATATCGAATTTTTATTATTGAGTATAAAGAAATTAGGTTTGATGATCAAACTAGACACTAATGGTAATCATCCAGTTCTCTTAAAGAAATTATTAGATAATCGGTTGATCAATCATGTGGCTTTAGATCATAAAAATATTGAAAAGAAGATAGCTATGACTTGTGGCTTAACAATAGCAAGACATATTAAAGATTATAGAATTAATTGGAAAGCATCCATTGAAAATCTTAGAAATAGTGAGATTGAGTATGAAATAAGAACGACGATCGTCAAAGAGTTTCACGATATCAAGAATCTAAGGGAAATGGCAAATATGTTAAGATCAAACGAAATATGGTATTTACAAAACTTTAGAAGATCTAAAGAGCTATTAGTAGATCGTCTGGTTGTAAATGATCAATCATTGACTGGGTTCAGTAACAATGAGCTATCAGAAATGATCATTGACATACAGAAAGTTCATGAAAAAACGTTTGTACGTTAAGAAAGGTAAGATATGGAAATAAAAGTAATAAAAAGAGATAAAAATGTAGTTGATTTTAATCTAGAGAAGATCAGGCAAGCAATAATTAAAGCAATGAAAGCAGAAAACATGATTTGTACAGAAGCAATACTTGGTATTCTATGTTTACGTGTAACAGCTGAAATACAAGATAAGATAGTAGAAAATATCGTAGATGTTGAAAGCATCCAAGATTCGGTTGAGATAGTATTGATCCAAGCAGGATACGCAAAGGTGGCTAAAGCTTTTATCTTATATCGAAAACAACATGAGAAAGCACGATCGGCTTATCAAACCCTTATTGATTATCGTGAGATCGTTGATAAGTATCTTAAACTTAGTGATTGGCGGGTTAAAGAGAACTCAACTGTTACTTACTCGGTCGGAGGTTTGATATTATCCAATAGTGGAGCGATTACAGCAAATTATTGGTTAAGTGAGATCTACGATCAAGAGATTGCTGATGCACATCGTTTGGCGAATATTCATATTCATGATCTTTCGATGTTAACAGGTTATTGTGCCGGCTGGTCTTTACGTCAGTTAATATATGAAGGATTAGGTAATGTTGAAGGTAAAATAACATCTTCACCAGCTAAGCATTTATCAACACTGTGTAATCAAATGGTTAATTTTCTAGGAATAATGCAAAATGAATGGGCTGGAGCACAAGCTTTTAGTTCTTTTGACACTTATCTTGCACCTTTTATTCGTGAAGATCAATTAAGTTATAGAGAAGTCAAACAAGCTATAGAATCATTTATCTATGGTGTTAATACACCAAGTCGTTGGGGTACTCAGTCGCCATTTTCAAACATTACATTAGATTGGACAGTTCCCAATGATCTTAAGAATGAGCCTTGTATTGTTGGAGGAAAGATATTGGATTATACATATGGTGATTGTAAAGAAGAGATGGATCTTATAAATAGAGCCTTTTTAGAGGTTATGAATGAAGGAGATGCTAATAACAGAGGATTTCAATACCCAATTCCTACATATTCAATCACAAAGGATTTTGATTTTAGTGATACTATAAATAATCGATTGTTGTTTGAATTAACCGCAAAGTATGGCACGCCGTACTTTTCAAATTATGTAAATAGTGATATGAACCCATCTGATGTTCGTAGTATGTGTTGCCGATTACGGTTAGATCTAAGGGAACTAAGAAGAAAAAGTGGTGGTTATTTTGGTAGTGGGGAAAGTACAGGATCAATCGGTGTAGTAACAATAAATATGCCAAGACTAGGTTATCTTGCAAAAGATGAAGATGATCTATTTGATCGATTAGATACTTTGATAAAGATTGCTGCAAGATCATTACATATAAAGAGGAAAACGATCAACGATCTTCTAAACAAAGGGTTGTTTCCTTATACAAAACAATACTTGAAGACGCTAGATAATCATTTCTCAACTATTGGTGTTGTTGGAATGAACGAGATGTGCTTAAATGCTAGCTGGTTAAGACAAGATATTGGTAATCATGATTCCTTAATCTTTAGTAAGAGAGTCCTAAAGCATATTCTGTTTAAACTAGCTGACTATCAAGAAGAATATGGAGAGTTGTTTAATCTTGAAGCGACTCCAGCTGAATCGGCTGCTTATCGTTTAGCATTGCACGATGTTAAAGAATATCCAAATATAATCACGGCTAACCCCAATAGCAGAACACCATATTATACTAATAGCTCGCATCTGCCCGTTGGTTATAGTGAAGATGTATTTAGTGCTTTAGATATTCAAGATCAATTACAAGTATTATATACAAGTGGAACTGTTTTCCATGTTTATCTTGGAGAGAGAGTGAAAAGTTGGGAAACAACAGCTTCATTGATCAAAAAGATTTCTAATAATTATCATTTACCTTATTTCACCCTTAGCCCAACTTATTCAGTTTGTCCAAATTGTGGTTATCTATCGGGAGAAATATCAATATGTCCAAAATGTCAAAGTGAGACTGAGGTATATAGTAGGATCACTGGTTATTATCGACCGATAAAGAATTGGAATAAAGGAAAAAGTCAAGAATATCATGATCGAAAAGAGTATCAGTTACGGTAATATGATTTAGGATATATTGTTCAATTTTATGTATTATATTAGTGTTTCTTGGTTGCAATTATCTTTTTATGATGATAATATAGGAATGCGCTGTAAAGCGTTATGCGCCCATAGCTCAACTGGATAGAGCGTTTGACTACGGATCAAAAGGTTGCGGGTTCAAGTCCTACTGGGCGCGCCAATATTATCGGGATGTAGCACAACTTGGTAGTGCACTTGCTTTGGGAGCAAGGGGTCGCAGGTTCAAATCCTGTCATCCCGACCATTAAAAAAGAATACCCTTGTAGGGTATTTTGTATTTATAAAGAAAAAAGCACGATAATGATGATCGTGCTAATATACAAAATTATTTCTTTTTTCTAAATAATAAATATAAGATAATACCAACAAAAATAAATGAAAGGATAGTCAAGGTATTTAATTGATTGCCACTTGCAAATAATGCGATCTGATAATAAATGAATGCCAAGACATAAGCAAGGATCGTTTGATATCCAATCGCAAATATAGTCCATTTACTATTATTCATTTCTCTTTTGATCGCACCGATAGCCGCAAAACAGGGTGCACAGATTAGATTGAAGATCAAGAATGAATATGCTGAGAATGGGGTAAAGGATATAGCGAGATTTGACCATATTTCCTCACCGGCTTCAGATACTTCAGCGACACCGTATAAGATACCAAATGTATTAACAACATTCTCTTTCGCTACAAGACCGATGATAGTCGCAACAGTACTGCGCCAATTGCCCCAACCTAGAGGTTGGAAGATAGGAGCGATGATCTTACCAAAAGTAGCGAGAAATCCATTATTTAGATCACTTACAAACACCAGTTTTCCACCTTCGATACCAACATTAGAAGTAAACCAAATGATTATGCTTGAGATAAAGATGATCGTTCCAGCTTTTTTGATAAAAGATGATCCGCGCTCAAAAACAGAATTAAAGATGTTCTTAAATTGAGGAACGCGATATGCGGGTAGTTCCATGACAAATAAAGATGGTTCAGCAGTAAAAAGGTTAGTTTTTTTAAGAATGATGCCGGAAATGATAACAGCAAATATGCCAAGAAAATAAGCACTAGGTCCGACCCACCAGGCTTCATTAAATAAGGCTCCAGCGATTAAGGCAATGATTGGTAATTTGGCGCTGCAGGGGATAAATGAAGTGGTGATGATGGTCATCTTGCGGTCATTATTGTTTTCAATCGTACGTGATGCCATAATACCAGGAACACTACAACCAGTTCCAATTAACATTGGGATGAACGATTTACCTGAAAGCCCAAACCGATGAAAGATCCTATCCATGATAAAAGCAATTCTTGCCATGTATCCACTAGCCTCAAGTAGAGCTAAGAAAGTAAACAAGATCAGCATCTGTGGAACAAACCCTAAGACAGCACCTACACCACCAATGATACCATCACTAACTAACGATACTATCCAATCTGATGTGTTCATGTTAACTAAAAAATCTTTAACGCCATTAAGTATAAGATCACCAAACAGGACATCGTTGGTCCAATCGGTAACGATCGTACCAATCGTAGTAACCGATATATAGTAAACTAGGGTCATGATGATAGCGAAGATTGGAAGAGCTAACCAGCGGTTTGTGACAATCTGATCAATCTTATCTGAAATCGTTAACTCTTGTTGATCTTCACTACTTAGTCGAACTATTTTGTTGATAAATTGATAACGAGCATTAGCAATGATCGCTGAACTATCATCATCTCTTTCTTCTTCAAGTTTTTTGACCATTTCTAGCGTTTTTGGATCTAGTGGATGATCAACGATAATCTTTTCATCCTGTTCAAATTGCTTGATCGCAAAGTAACGTTTAGCGAATGTCTTCAAAGGTAATTTATTTGAAATACGATCAAGGATATTCTCGATTTTTGGATCAAAGTAATCAATATTTGGTGAATATTCAACTCTATTAAGGGTGATAACGGTTTTTATTAATTCATCAATGCCTTGGTCTTTTAGAGCTGAAATGGTTACGATCTCACATCCTAATCTTTCTTTTAAATAATCGATATCAAGGTGTTTGTTTTCTTTGGTCAATAGATCATACATATTGATCGCTAAGACAACAGGTATGCCAAGTTCCAATAATTGTAGGGTTAAGTACAAGTTTCTTTCGATATTAGTTCCATCAATGATATTGATGATCGCATCAGGTTTATCATTGATAAGATAATTACGAGCGATAACTTCTTCTAAGGAATACGGTGATAAGGAGTATATTCCTGGAAGATCAATGATACTAAATTCGGTATGATCTTTAAGTTTGCCTGCTTTTTTCTCAACTGTAACACCGGGCCAGTTACCAACATACTGGTTTGAACCAGTAAGTCGATTAAACAGGGTGGTCTTGCCGCTGTTTGGATTACCGGCTAATGCTATTTTGTATGTCATGTGTCCTCCTTGGTTAGATATAACTAACTTTAATGATAAAAAAATATTTATTCTACTTCGATATACATGGCTTCTTTTCTACGAATTGATAGTTCGTAGTTTCTTACATTGACTTCAATAGGGTCTTTTAAAGGGGCACTCTTACGAATAAAGATACTTGTTCCTTTTGTTATGCCCATATCCATAAGTTTACGTTTTAAAGCTTTTTCACCGTTTATCTTTACTACGGTTACGGTCGTACCGATCGCTGTTTCGTTTAAGGTTTTCATCTTAACTCACTTTCTTTAGACAACTATGGATTTAGCCATTTCTTGACTTATAGCTAAACGTGATTCTTTGACTTTAACGATCAAATTACCAGAACTTCTGGCTAATATCTTAATATGATTTCCTTCAATAAAACCAAGGCTATGCAGATGATTGCGCACATCATCATGGCCGATGATCTTTTTGATCGTCTTAATCTCTTTCGTGTTGATACAGGTTAAAGGGACCATGGTTTCCTCCTTAGATAACTAATATAGTTAGTAACAACTAACTATTATAATAGTCCAATGTTCAACAAAGAGCAAGTAAAAATTGAGCATCGTACCCAAAAAGTTAGTCATAACTAATTATTGCTTGCATTTGACTTGTTAATCTTTCAAAGCTTGCTTATAATCATTAATAGATAGTGAGGATATTTATGTATCGTTTAGTAGCGTGTGATTTAGATCAAACTTTATTGAGTGATGATCGCAGCGTATCACTAGTAAATGTTAAAGCGATCACAAAATTAAAGGAACTAGGTATAAAGTTTGTGATAGCTACTGGAAGAGGTTATCAATCGGTTCAAGATGTTTTAAGCGAGTTGATGATGAAAGAGGCTTTGGATGAATATGTCATATCACTAAATGGAGCGATCATTACAGAGAATCACCAAAACCGTCTTTTGGCCTTAACGACGATTGAAATGGATGTGATCGATAAGTTGTTTGCTTATGGTATATCAAAACATGTAGATATGCATATTTATACCCAAGACAATGTTTTTGTATTAAATTTAGATCAAGAAGATCGTGAGTATCTTAATAAGAGGATTGATTATCAACCAATAAATGAAGAACAGTTGTCTGCTGTTAAGAATCACAAGATAGCAAAGATAATCTTTCATTATAATTCTGAGGCTGAAAGATTAGCGATAGTTGAAGATATCAAGCCCATTACGGATGGTAAGATAGCAGTTAGTTTCTCATCTAATCGTTATATTGAATTAAATCATCTTGATGTAAACAAGGGTAAAGGCTTGGCGAAATTGGCTGATTTCTTAAACATTCCCTTAAGTCAAACGATAGCTATCGGGGATAATTTTAATGATTTATCGATGATCAAAAGTGCAGGACTTGGAGTGTGTGTTAGTAATGCATTAAATGATATTAAAGAAATTGCTGATTATGTGTGTGAGGCTGATAACAATCATGATGCGATCAGTGAAGTATTGACTAAGTTTGTTTTCAATAAATGAAGAAAGGATGAAAGTTATGAAAAGTTTAAAGTTGAAAGATGATCTTTATTGGGTTGGAGTTATAGATAAGGATCTTAAGGTTTTTGACATCATCATGGAAACCAAATATGGGACGACCTATAATGCCTTTGTGTTAAAAGGCAGTGAGAAGACTGCGCTATTTGAAACAGCTAAAGTGGGGTTTAAAGATGAATTCTTTGAAAGATTAGCAGATGTTGTTGACATTAAAAAGATTGATTATCTAGTGGTTGATCATACTGAACCAGATCATTCAGGTAGTATTGAGAGATTATTGATGATCAATCCTGATATTGTGATCGTTGGAACCGTTGCTGCGATCACTTTCTTAAAGAAGATCGTAAATCATGAGTTCAAGCATTTGATCGTCAAGGATAAGGATACGATATCTTTAGGCAACAAGACACTAGAGTTTATGCCCTTACCCAACTTACATTGGCCTGATTCCATGTTTACATATGTAAAGGAAGATAGATTACTATTTACCTGCGATGTGTTTGGTGCTCATTATAGTGATCCTGTACTTTTAAAAAGTAAAGTGGATAATGATAAAGCATATCAAGAATCCGTCAAGTATTATTTTGATCACATCATGAAACCATTTAGCAATCCCTTTATGGCAAATGCATTAACAAGGATAGCTGATCTTAAGATTGAAATGATATGTACAGGACATGGTCCGATCATTGATGAAAAGATTGACGAAGCGATCGCTTATTATCAACAATGGATCAAAGTACCACTAAAAGGTAGTAATAAATTAGTTGTGATACCATATGTAAGTGCTTATGGCTATACCAAAGAATTAGCACTACAGATTGAAAAAGCCTTAATTGATGATAGTGGCATTGATGTTGAGCTGTATGATATGGTTTATGCAAGAAAAGATGAAGTATTGGATCGAATGTTTTTGGCTGATGGAATAATATTTGGATCGCCTACGATCGTAGCAGAAGCCTTAAAGCCCATTTGGGATTTAACGACATCCATATCTTCAGTTAACTATAAAGATAAGCTAATGGCAGCTTTTGGGTCATATGGTTGGAGTGGTGAGGCTGTGATCAATCTTACGGAAAGATTAAGACAACTTAAAGCTGAAGTCATGGATGGTTATCGAGTTAGATTTAAACCTAATGCGGAAGAGTTAAAAGGGGCGTATGATTTCGGTAGCAAATTTGCTTTAAGATTAAAGGAAAGATAGTATACAATTAAAAGGTTAAGCATAATAAGTGCGTTTATAATGCACTTTTTATGTTGTATGATAAAATATGATAAAGAGGATATCATGAATATAATCTGTCCAATATGTAAACAAAGATTGATCAAGAATGAAGATAGTTACAGTTGTCGTAAGGGGCATAGTTTTGATGCTAGTAAAGATGGTTACTTAAATTTGTTAGTCAAACAGGGACATAAAGAATACGGTGATACAGCTGTAATGTTAAAAGCCCGTAATAATTTCTTAAATCAAGGATATTACAAACCTTTAGGTGATATGCTTATTCAGATCATAAGCAAAAAAAGCATTAAACACATGATTGATAGTGGTTGTGGTCAAGGATACTACACTGATATGGTCAAAAAAGCTTTACCATTTATGGATATCATAGGTGTTGATATTGCCAAACAA
>JAQUCI010000128.1 GCA_028686295.1 Erysipelotrichaceae bacterium
ATAGCAAACGTTGATAAAATTTATGTTACTGGCTTTGAAGAAGGCAGGATATTTAATGGTTATCGTTATGTCTTTCCGTTGTTTTATGATAATGAGCATGTTGGATCAAGTGAAGTATCAGTATCGATATCTTCAACATTTAGTTCATTATCAAATCTATATCCAAAGCTATGGATGAATTTTGTGATAGACAAACAAGTTGTAATGGATACTGTTTGGGACGATCAACAAAACAACTATAGCGAAAGCATGTGGTTAGATGGCTATCTTGTAGATAACCAAATACAAGATTTAGTTAAGGAATTTGGATTTATCAACAAGGAAACAATTGATTACTTGATCAAAACGGTAGTGAATGAAAATCAAAATGAGTACTCAGACAAAATTAGTTTTTCTAGTCTTGTTAGTTATCAAAATAAAGACTATTTAGTTTCTTTTTTAACGATCAATAATATTGCTGAAAAACCAGTAGCTTACTTTATTGGAATTTCACAGAATGATATGTATAGCAATTTATATGATGATCTAATAAAAGATATAATAGCGATAACTATATTGTTTATATTGTTGATGTTGTTATTGTATTCAAGATTAACAAAACAAGAAATACTAGAGAAAATAGCCACTAAAGATTCGTTGACTGATCTTTATAATAGAAGAAAATTCCATGAAGCGATAGAATTACAACTTAAAAAAGTAAGTAAAGGTGCTCTAATCATTTTGGATATTGACCATTTCAAAAGAATCAATGATCAATATGGTCATAATGTTGGTGATGTTGTATTAAAATTGCTAGCAAGAAAGCTACTTTCTAACATAAGAGAGAATGATATAGTCGCAAGATGGGGTGGAGAGGAATTCTTAATATTCTTATCAGGCAGTGACATTATCAATGCTACTAAAATTGCTGAAAGAATACGATTGGCAGTTAGCGAAACGGATTTTACGATTAAAGATCAAGTAACGATCAGCCTCGGCGTAGCCATGATACAAAACTATGACCAAATAAATGATGCCATTAAAGCTGCTGATGATGCACTTTACAAAGCTAAAAGTACAGGTAGAAATAAAGTAGAAGTAAATATATCCACTTGATTAAGTGGATTTTTATGATCAATAATTACATCTAAGAAGCAAATGAACAGACAAACATAGGTAAGTCTGTTTTAATTCTGTATGTTATTGACATATGCCAATAATGATATATAATGTAATTGTAATTAGCATATGCCAATAATTAAAAGGGAGGTGAAGTTATGCCACAACGTAATAAAACAGGACCTACAGGTAAAGGACCGATGACTGGTAGAAGAATGGGCGGTTGTGCTGATAATTCTTATGGTCAATATCGTAATGCAGGAAACAATCAGAGAAGAGGATATCAAGGATATGATCTTGATGAGGATAAGCCATTACCAACAAAGGAAATATTACTTGAACAAAAAGCGTTCTTAGAAAGATCTTTAGCTGATATTGAAGAACAATTAAAAGCACTAGAGCAGAAATGATCGACAAGTTAGATACTTGTCGATCTATAATGAAATGGAGGTAAATAATGCCAAGACCAAGAAAATGGCGAATGGTTTGTTGTTTGCCGATCAATGATTTGTTTGGTCCATTGAATAATAATGATAATTCAAGTGAGTCGATAGTAATGTCGGTCGACGAGTATGAGGTCATTAGGTTGATGGATTTAGAAGGATTAACACAAAACCAATGTGCTCAACGTATGGATGTGGCACGTGCTACTATTCAAAACAGTTATAAAACAGCGCGATTAAAGATAGCCCAAGCTATTACTTTAGGTAAAAACTTGAAGATAGCAGGAGGGGATTATCGTTTATATGATGATAGACAACGAAATATGTATGGTTGTCATCGGCATCAAAGGAATCGGTTTAAAAATAATCGAAATATCGAAATTTAAGGAGAAAATATGCGAATTCTAGTACCAACAAATGATCAAAATGAAAATAGTGGAGTTTGTGCTTCTTTTGGGAGAGCACCCTACTATATGATCTATGATGATGAAAAGGATGTAAAAGAGTTCATAAGTAATGATGCGGCTAATAGTCAAGGTGGAACTGGCATAAGGGCTGCTCAGTTTATCGTTGATCAAAATGTTGATGTAGTCTTAGCACCAAGATGTGGTGAAAATGCCGCAAATGTTTTATTGTCGGCGAATTTAAAGATGTATAAGACTATTAGTGAGTCAATCATGGAAAGTATCACAGCATTTAAAAATGATCAGTTAGAATTATTATTAGATATTCATGCTGGGTATCATTCACATCGAGGTAGATAATGAAGATTGCTGTATTAAGTGGTAAAGGGGGAACAGGTAAAACATTAGTATCAGTCAATTTAGCTACTGTAAGTGGGAAGGCAGTATATATTGATTGTGATGTTGAAGAACCTAATGGCCATCTATTTTTTAAACCAGTCATAGAAGATGTTAAAAAAGTTACAGTCAAAATTCCCCAGGTTGATCAGCATTTGTGTGATGGTTGTCGCAAGTGTGTTGATTTTTGTCGTTTTAATGCTTTAGCTTATGTAAATAAACAATGGTTGTTGTTTGATGAGATATGCCATTCTTGTGGTGGGTGTGCTTTAGTATGTCCACTTCATGCGATTACAGAGATAGATAAAGTGATCGGTGAAGTAAAGATTGGTATGTCAGATCAAATAAAAGTTATAAGTGGATTTCTAAATCCCGGTGAAGTATCAGGTATTCCCATCATCAAACAATTATTTAAAGAGATAGTTAATGAACAAGAAGATATTTTGATTGATTGTCCTCCTGGTAGTGCATGTATCGTGATGGAAAGTATCAAAGATGCCGATTATTGTATTTTGGTGGCGGAACCTACGATATTTGGTGAACATAATTTAAAGATGGTCTATGAGTTGGTCAAGCTGTTTGATAAACCATTTGGTGTTATTCTCAATAAATATCAAGATGGTTTTAATCCATCTGAAGCATTTTGTTTAAAAGAGAATATCAAGATAATCGGGAAGATACCATTTGATCAGGAATTAGGAACGATCAACTCCAATGGATCATTGATAATCAATGAGAGCGTAAAATACAAAGAATTGTTTGAATCTTTTTTGACTTGTATCAAGGAAGAGGGAAACATATGAAAAGGTTATTGATCTTAAGTGGTAAAGGCGGAACCGGGAAAACCACTGTAGCGGGAGCTTTTATCAAGCTGGCACAGGCAGAAGCCGTCGCTGATTGTGATGTTGATGCACCAAATTTGCATTTGATCATAACTAATAAAGAAGAAAATTGTGAGACTTCAATATATCATGGTTTACCTAAAGCTATGATCGATCATAAAAAATGTATCAATTGTGGTTTGTGTTTTAAGCATTGCCGTTTTGATGCGATCATCAAAACCGATAAGTACAAAATAGATACGATAGCTTGTGAGGGTTGTGGGGTATGTCAAGCAGTGTGTCCAACTAATGCGATCACGATGATTCCAATCATCGCTGGTGAGAAAAAACTCTATGTTGAAGATGATCATTTATTTTCTACAGCTTGTTTAAAGATGGGTAATGGTACAAGTGGGATGTTGGTAAGTGAGGTAAAGAAGCAACTAGATAAAGCAGCAGATGATGTTGAACTAGCTATAATCGATGGTTCGCCAGGTATCGGATGTCCAGTAATTGCTTCTATAAGTGGGGTTGATCTTGTTTTGATCGTAACTGAACCTTCTATATCAGGAATAAGTGATATGGAAAGGATCGTATTAACAGCTTTAAAATTACAAGCAAAAGTAGCAATATGTATTAATAAATACGATACTAATTTAGATAAGACAAATGAGATAAAAGATTATTGTAAAAAACAAGATTTGCCATTTGTGGGTATGATACCGTTTGATCAAGAAGCGATCAATGCGATCAATGCTGGATTAACGATCGTTGA
>JAQUCI010000129.1 GCA_028686295.1 Erysipelotrichaceae bacterium
ACCAAGATAATGATCGATCAAATATAACCTATCTTCACCAAATTCTAGCTTTAACTGTTGATTTAATCGTTTAGCTTGTTCTAAAGTATCCCCAAACGGCTTTTCCATGACGATCTTAATCTGTTTTTGTCCTATTTGTGCTAATCCATCAGTCGCCACTTTAAACAATGAAGGAGCGATTGCCAAATATACGATCGTATTAGTTGCTTGATCATTGCTCAAAGTTTGTCTTAACTTATCATAATCACTACTTATTGTGATATCCATCCGACAATAATGAACCAATTTACTAAGTTCAAGAAACTTTTGGTCATTGAATTCAAAACGAGCATAGCTTTTGATCCAAGGAATGATCGTATCAATATAATCACTTGTCGTTAACGATCTTCTTCCTACCACGATGATCTGATCTTTTTCAGTAAGCAAGCCTTTATAAACCATATTATAGAAAGCTGGTAAAAGTTTTCGATATGCAAGATCTCCCGTCGCTCCAAAGATGATAAAACGATCTTTGATCATTTTATTATTCCCACTCATGATGATAAGAACCCTCAACATCAATTCGCTTAAAGGTATGAGCCCCAAAATAATCTCTTTGGGCTTGAATGATATTAGCTCCCAAACTAAAAGCATGACTTTGATTTAAATAAGTGGCCGCTTCAAGATAGATAGGTGTTGGTATTCCACTATTAACAGCAACGCTACCAACTGTTCTTAAAGCATCTAGATTATCGATGATCCACGATTTAAAACGATCTGCTAATAAGATATTTTCAATATGAGGTTCATCTTTAAACACCAATCTTAGCTCTTCTAACAATTCTGATTGAATGATACAACCAGCTCTAAAGATCGTCGCGATTGCTTCTAAGTCAAGATCATAACCATATTGATCTGAAGCATCTTGATATAAAGCAAATCCCTGAGCATAAGCGATCAATTTACCCAATTTGTACGCTTGATGGATAAGTTTAGGATCGATCGTTATCTTTGGTAAGCTATCATTTGAAAAAGCAGCTCTAAGACTTGCTTGATTTGACATAAGCCGTGCCATAAAAGCAGCCTGGATCAATGATACATTAACATCCTGCTCTAAAGCCTGAAGCGATGTCCACTTACCAGTACCCTTATGACTACTTACATCTAAGATCTTATCAACTAAATGATGATCGTCCTCTTTCTCTTTTAAGATATTAACTGTTATATCAAGTAGATAACTCTTGATCGGTCCTTGATTCCAAGAAGCGATCAAATCAGAGATATGATCATTATCATAACCTGCAGCTTTAAGTAATAATACGCTTTCTGCTATCAACTGCATATCGGCATATTCAATACCATTATGGACCATCTTAACATAATGCCCTGATCCTAATTTGCCGATATAGCGACAACATGCCTCGCCATCTTTTTTAGCAGCGATCGTCTCTAAGATCTTACCAACGATCGGATAGATTGCTTTATCTCCTGATGGCATGATACTAGGTCCTAACAAAGCACCTTTTTCACCACCTGATACACCAACAGCATAAAAGTATATTCCTTCATGGCTCAGTGCCACGCTTCTTCTTTCACTATCGCGAAAGAAAGAGTTGCCACCATCCATGATGATATCACCCTTGCTTAACATAGGTAAAATCTTCTTTATCATCTGATCAACCGGTTCTCCAGCTGGTACCATTAACATCACGATCTTTGGTGACTTTAGTGAGTCAATAAAAGAAACAAGATCATTAAAACCATAAAATTGATCATAACCTTTATCGATCAATTCCTGAACTGAACTAAAGCTACGATTATATCCTGATACCTTAAATTCATGATTCAACATATTCATCGCTAAACTCTTTCCCATTACTCCAAGACCAATAATACCAATATCACTATGCATGACTTATTCCTCCATGGCGATACTAACGCCTTCTATTATCTTGATCATTGAAACAGGGTTGGGATCAATCCAACCATTTTCAAATTTGAAACTCAATAATTGATTACTCTTACGATTAGCAACCAAGATATATCCATCTACTATTAGAATATCACGAGGATGATCACCTTGGGTAGAAACAACTTGTTTTAATTCCATATTTTCTTGATCAACAGCGATCAATGATAAAACGTTTTTATCTCTTGTAGATACTACTACATATTTACCATCATCACTCATTCTTATTGCTGCACTCCCCTTTAAGTTTATCTGATCATCACCTAAAACAGGGATCATCTTCACAACACTACTGTGTCTTAGATCAACAGCAGCTAACTGATTACTTAATTCTCCGATTACATAAAGCCATCTTTTATCATGACTCAACACCCCATGACGTGGTCCAAAACCTTGCTCAAAATGGATCGATCCGATCATCTCTAATTCTTCATCAAACATTCTAACCTCATCTTTATGTAAACAGATAACGATAAAGATGTCATCCACAAATAAAACTTGATGACAACCACCCTTATCCTCAATGACGATCGTTTCAATAAGCTTTAACGATCCTTTTTTAGTACAGATCTCACTTAAGCTTCCTATATGATAATTAGTCGTATATATCCTGTCCTTTTTAGCATCCACATAACATGACGTCTTTTGTTCATAGATAAGTCTATCGATAATATCACCTGATCGATCGATCAAGCAAACACCTGAACCTTGATTAAAATCACCCAAAGAGATCAACATGTCTTGATGATATTTGATATATTTAGCGTTTTTAACCTTACTAAAAAGCGTTGGATTACTTAAGATCCCATTTTCAAATTCAAATCGATAAATACCCTCACTACCATTCTCATAGTAAGTTCCTACATAACCTATTTTTTTCACAACGATTACCTCTTGGACTTATTATAGCAACATTAGTTCAGTATTTCATTTGTGATACTCTAATAAGTTAAACAAATAAAAAGTCTTTTGATCAAGACTTTTTAAAAATCATAGCTTTTCATCTTATTGTGAAACAACGGATCACTTGGAATATTACAATCAATCCCAAGATCAAATGATAGTTTACGCGCTATAACTTGTAAGGCAATGACATATTCCATACTCGCAAAATAATCATCATTGATAAACGGATAAACAAACGCTTTTTCTATATCTGTATTTTGATCAAATGTGATCAAGTAGTTATGAGCATTCCTTTCATCTTTAAAATATTTCAACATATTGATCATCCGTGAATAGTGATTACCTTTAGACCCTATATAAATAAGATATGTATCACTATCGATCGAGTGATAAACTCCATGCATAAACTCTTCTAATTCATAACCAACTACACTATAACGAACTGCTTCTAATATCTTTAGCGTTCCCTCAAGCATTGCACTCATACAGTTATCATAACCAATAATGATCATCCGACGACACTTTAGTAGATCTTCTTGATTCTGCTTATACCAAGTCCATGCTTTGGCAGCGATATCTGGAATATTATATGTGGTAGCAAGCATTCTTGCTTCAAGTTGTTCTTTGTTTTTATCATCAAGCAATCCTTCTTGTTTAGCCAACTTTATCGCAAACAAAGCGATCGTAGCGATTGAACCGATAAAACCTTTTGTCTTAGGGCCAACAAGTTCAAGCCCTATTTCAATCATAACATTACAATCTGCATGATCACTTACTGGTCGATCTTCCTCTGCTGTCATCGCTATACTCATTAACCCTAATTTTTTGGCCTTATCTAAAGCTTTGATCGTACTTGAACTTCTACCAGCATGAGATATGCCAATAACTAACGTCTTTTTATTAAATATCTTTTCATTGTCCACAAATTCCATGGGATACATCGTGATAACCTTACGCTGTGTAATCTCTTCAAATAATCTTTTAGCCGCCACAGCCGCAT
>JAQUCI010000130.1 GCA_028686295.1 Erysipelotrichaceae bacterium
GGGGTTAGATGCTTCTTGTTCTATTATAAGAATGGCTTTGTTAAGCCGTTCTTAAAGAAAGCAATGTGATAGTTTCAACGTGCGTTGAAAAAACCATATTGCTTGCAAAATCAACCTTGTGTGTATTAAAGTAACATTAAAAAGGGCCAAATTATGTTTCCACTTACATGGTTAGATAAGTGGGTAAAATACCAAAGCAACATATTTTTTGGTATTTACTTTGAAATTGTCTTGTGGGAAACACTATCATTTATCTTTTTACACCAAGACTAATCTATAGGGTTTAAATCCTCTTTACTGGACTGTCTAAGGTTGTGAGGTTTAATACAATTTTAACACCCCTACCTTCAAATCGTGTAAATAGTTTAGCACCCTAGTGTCATATCGTGTAATTTTTTAGCACCCCTAATTCATGGATTAATAAAGGATTTTTATAAATAGTTGTTGGATTTGCCCTTTACAGCCCAACCCTAGATTATGAAACCAAGGATTGCTGCTAACAATACGATTAATGGTGCAGGTATCTTTTTAGATAATAACAACATAGCCGATACAACCACAACACCATACACGACTAAATCAACTGGAAGTTTCATGCTTGAAGTGATTGCAGTCATCAGTATTAAACTTGCAGCCGTGACGGTAACCCCTCTTAGAAAGTGCTTCATGAGAGTCATTTTTCTAGACTGTCTCCAGATTGGATAAATAAAATAAACCAAAAGGATCCCTGGTAAGAATATACTTAATCCACCTATCATGCCTGCAAGAAATGAATATCCAGATCCTGCAAATGAACGTGAACTTACAAAAGCTGCAAAACTAAATAATGGTCCAGGTATCGCTTGATCGATTGCATAGCCCGATAGAAAATCATTCAATGTAATCAATGATTGCGTTTGAACTAAATCTTGAATCATCAGCGGAACCACAATTTGACCTCCGCCAATGACCGAATATCCATATTGGTAGAATGATGTGAACAGTGTCACCCAATGTGCAGAAATCCAATTTCTTATCCCTTCATTCAGTAATGCTATGCCAATGATAACACCCAACAACCCCCATCGAGGTTTAAGTTTTTCAGTGGTCTTGATTCTGTCTTTAAAATGAGGAAACAGGTATATAAATCCTCCAATGATTAACATGCTAGGAACAATCCATATGGAATAATCCACAATCAGTAATCCAAGTACAAGCATGACGATATACATTATCCAATCAGTTTTCTGCTTTAACACTTTCTTAGATAATGAATATGCTGCATAAATAATAAACGCAACAGCAACCGCAGGAAGGTATGCAATCACCGGTTTCCAACCTTCATTATAGTCTATCAGTGTAAAAAACACACCAATCAATGCCATAACGACAATAGCTGGAAATGCCCAAACCAAAAATGTAAGTAATGCTAAGATTGGACCCCCAACATAATAGCCAATCGCGGTTATCGTTTGTGAGCTGCTAGGTCCTGGCACTAGTGCGTATAAACCAATCATCTCGGTCAACTCTTCTTCCGTCAAGTACTTCTTTTTTTCTACCATGATAGAAGAAAACACACCATAATGTGCTTCCGGTCCGCCATATGAACCTAATGAACACATAAACACATCCCAAAGAAAACTTGACTACTTTACTTTCTTATTTTCACTCATACTAGAGAACCTCCGTCTTATGATCTTTTTTGAGTAAATAAATACTTAAAAACAATACAGCAAACAACTCTACAGTTGTAGAGAATAATACAACATAAAGAACATTAATTTCATAGAAAACACCTATTAATAAAGATCCGATGAACCACGCTGACCCAAAAACTGTATAAAAAATACCGTAAGCAGTTGCTCTTTTTTCTTTAGATACCATCGTTGAAACAACAGCTTTTAGGATAGATTCTTGTGCGCCCATACCTATGCCCCATAAGATGACACCAATGATGATGCCCGTCAAACTTGTAGATAAGAAAAATATTGGTGCCATAAATAACGTGATAGCAATTGCCCAAATCAATGAAACAATTCCTTTTTTATCAAAGTAATGTCCAAAAATGAGTGCTGCTATTGCATCGACTCCCATAGCAAGTGCATAGAGAAGGGGTATATAAGTTATGTCTATTAAAGATTGGTCGCTCATATGAAAAGCTAATACAGGATAATCAATAAATCCAAATGCGATTAAAGCTACCGCTATCATATAGAATTTAAATGCTTTGTTTCCTCTGATGCTTTGCTTGCTCTTTGTCGTTTCTAATTCATCCGGATGTGGATATTTATATCTTGATATCGCCAATATGATGAGCGTTAAAATGGCAAATATTCCAAGTAAACCGAATGCTAATTGATACCCGTCTAATTCACTACCCTTGTTTAAGGATAAAACAACAAATACAAAAATCGGTCCTAAAAAAGCTCCAAACTGATCCATAGCTTCTTGAATAGCAAATGATTTTCCTGCGCCTAAATGGGGTGCAGTAAATGAAGTCAAGGCACTCTTGGCTGGCGCTCTGATTCCTTTACCAACACGTTCTAGTAAAATCAGTATGATTGCAACTTCCCAAATGGATGCATCGACAAACATGAGAAGTGGTATCACTAACAAATTCAATGCATACCCAATAAACATCATTAACCAATACTTCTTTGTTTTATCCGCAATCGGACCTGTTACTAATCTAAAAGCTTGTCCAATGAACTCGCCTAACCCTGAAGTGAATGAGATAACCAGTGCTGAAGCGCCTATCAAACCCAAATAGGAACCGTAGATACTTCGAGCACCTTCGTGTGTAAAGTCAGATAATAAACTGATAATTCCTAAAAGCAAAAGAAAGAGGAAAGCGTTTCTTTTCATCGAGTTGTTCTTATTCATGTTGACCACCTATTTTCTTTTGATGAATTTCATGGCTCAATTCAGTAATTTTTTTATTTAGCTGTTGGAATAAACCTATCCCTTTATCTGTAATCGAGTAGTATTTTCTCATTCTCCCAGAATCTGAATTTTCTATACATACTAATAACCCTTCATCAACCATTTCCTTTAACAAGGGATAAATATGTGACGGACCAACTTGATAGCCATGATGTTGAAGTTCTTCAATCATCCATGAACCATAAATAGGGTCAATTGATGCATGATATAAAATATGAATACTTAGAAAACTCAAGTATATTTTTTTTTCATATCGACTTTCCATGATATTACCTCCATATCATTTATTAATATAATTTATTAATATCATTTATTGATATCATTTATTGATATAATATCATCATTTCTTTGCTCTGTCAATTATTTTGCATAAATCGTTAACTGACAAAGTGACAACGCATATAATGATATCCGTAAGTCCAAATGAGATTGTATACTGTATTGCTGGAACCAAGAATTATTCAGACAATGAGTTCAAAGAACGACGTTTTGAGTTCTTAAAAACTGAACCTATCATTGTGGAAACATATCACGCACCTGATGGCTTAGCTAAGATGTTATATCGGGTTGTAGTGATATAATTTTTTAGCATAAAGATGTTCTCACACTCAAGAAAATATATGCTTTGAGCATAGTTTGATGTTTCCACATTGATTTCGATATGTTTCCATATTGGGCAAAAAGTAAAAAAGAAGCATTTAACCCAGTTTTTAAGGGGTAAATGCTTCTTGTTCCATTTCATGAATGGCTTTGTTAAGCGGTTTTTAGAGAAAGCAATGTGATAGTTTCAACGTGCGTTGAAACAACCATATTGCTTGCAAAATCAACCTTGTGTGTATTGAAGTAACATCAAAAACGGCTAAAATATGTTTCCCCTTACATGGTTGAAAACCGTC
>JAQUCI010000131.1 GCA_028686295.1 Erysipelotrichaceae bacterium
AGGGCTTTATTAAATTTTAGGACTATCTATGATACAATGTTAGCGAGGTATATTATGAAAAAATTATTATTGATAGATGGCAATTCACTGGTGTTTAGAGCTTATTATGCGACGGCTTATGGAAGAATGATGACTACTTCAAATAATATCAGTACTAATGCAGTTTATGGTTTTGCGACGATGATCAATAAAGCTTTAGATTTAGTTCAACCGGACGCTCTTCTAGTTGCTTTTGATACAGATAAAAAGACTTTTAGACATGAGATATTCAAAGAGTATAAAGGGACAAGAAAGGCAGCACCGCCAGAATTGATCGTACAGTTTCCAATCGTTCGTGAATATCTAGATGCTATGAATATCAGATGGTTTGAACTGGCTGGAATGGAAGCTGATGATATCATAGGTACTATCTCACGTAAGTATCCACATTATCAAACCAATATCCTAACTAGTGATCGTGATCTTTTACAATTGATCGACGATACGACTAGCGTATGGTTAATGAAGAAGGGATTAAGTGAGATCGAAAAAGTCACAAGTGAAAGGCTTAATGAAATGATAGGCTTATCACCAAAACAGATTATTGATCTAAAAGCGTTAATGGGCGATAGCAGTGATAACATACCCGGAGTTCCCAATGTTGGTGAGAAAACCGCTTTGAAGCTATTAGCAGAATTTGAAAATGTTGAAAACGTGTTAGCTAACACTGATAAGATCAAAGGAAAACTTAAAGAAAGACTTGAGGATAATCGCGAATTAGCCCTTTTATCAAAGACATTAGCGACGATTAATTGTGATATCAGTATTGATATCAGTGTTGATGAATTAAAATATGAGCTTGATGTAGACAAATTGTACGCGTTTTATTTGAAATATGAGATGAATTCATTTCTTAAAAACCTTGATATGACTGATCGAAAGCCGCAAGATGATCAAACGAATATAAACTATCAAAAAGTTACTAAAATACCTCATGATATTTTCGTTGATGATGTAGCTTTGTATTTTGATTATGATCATAAGGATCAGAATTTAGCCAAAATTTGTGGCATAGCTATCGCTTATGATGATAAACAGTATTATATTGATATAAATGATGTTCATAACGACATTGGATTTATTGATTTTCTAGCTAGTGATAAAAGCAAGATCGTTTATGATAGTAAGTTTATCTATCATCTTCTAAAGCACAATGACCTTGTGGTTAATAACATTGGGTTCGATGTTTGTCTAGGTGCTTTTATCGTTGATAATTTTATTAATGATTGGGATAAGCTATATAACAAATATGCACTTCACACTAATGATAAAGTAAATATGATCTATGATCATAAAACAAAGACAGTTGATAAGCAGCTTCAGATTAGCCATGCGATTGAAAGAGTGACAGACATCAATAATATCGCTAAAAAACTTAAAAAAGATATCAAAGATATGGATTTAAATTACTTATATTATGATGTTGAACTACCTTTGACTAAAATTTTGTTTGATATGGAAGAAAAAGGAATCAAGATCGATAATCGAGTATTGGATGATATTGCTAGCAAAACACTTAGTAAGCTTGATCAGTTAAGTGAAAGTATTTATAAAGAAGTTGGGGTTGAGTTTAACATTAACTCACCTAAACAACTTGCAGAGATCTTATTTGATAGGTTAGAGCTACCAATGATCAAGAAAAGATCAACAGCGATTGATGTATTAGAACGACTTCAAAATAGACATCCAATCATTAATAACTTGATGTCATATCGTAAATATCAAAAACTTTTTAGTACTTATGCTGAAGGTTTAAAGAAGTACGTGAATGATGATGGACGTATTCATACTATTTATAATCAAACGATAACGCAAACAGGTAGACTGTCTTCAACAGATCCAAATTTACAAAATATCACGATTCGTGATGAAGAATCGAAAGAGATCAGGAAAGCATTTATCGCCGATAAAGGTTGCGTATTATTGGCAGCTGATTATTCTCAAATCGAACTTAGAATATTGGCTCACATGGCTAATGAAGATAAATTGATCAAGACTTTTGTCAATGAAGAGGATATTCATACATCAACAGCTTGTGAAGTATTCAATGTTAAGGCTGAAGATGTAACAGCAACAATGCGTCGACAAGCGAAAGCAGTAAATTTTGGTATTGTATATGGCATATCTGATTATGGATTATCACAACAATTGATGATCGATAATAAAACAGCTCAAGGTTATATTGATCGTTATTTCAGTAGTTATCCTAAGATTAAGGATTTTATGGAAGAGGTCATTCATTATTGTCAAGAGAATGGCTATGTTAAAACTTTGCTAAATAGACGTCGTTATATACCTGAGATCAATGACAAGAATTATATGACTCGTGAATTTGGTAAAAGAGCCGCAATGAATGCTCCAATACAAGGGAGTGCTGCCGATCTTATCAAGTTGGCAATGGTTAATATTGATAAACGCATCCAAAAAGAAAGATTAAGATCAAAGATGATCTTACAGGTTCATGATGAATTGATCTTTAATGTATGCGAAGATGAGATCAAGGTCATGAAAGAATTAATCGAAACAGAAATGGAAAATGCAATGAAACTGAATGTTCCTTTAGAAGCGAAATGCGTTCAAGGCGACAATTGGTATGATGCTAAGTGATAAGTATGCCAGAACTACCAGAAGTTGAAACAGTATTAAGAACACTAGAAAAACAGATTAAGAACAAGCAGATCAAAAGAGTTAAGGTTTTGTGGAATAATATAGTAGCTCAGCCAAATATCGATGAATTTAAATCTTTATTGATTGATCAACACTTCCGTGAGTTTGATCGCTTGGGTAAGTACTTAATTTTTAAACTGGATGATCAGATCTTAATCGCACATTTGCGAATGGAAGGTAAGTTTTACCTTGAGTCGATTGATAAGCCAATTAGAAAACATACTCATGTCGTCTTTGAATTAGATAATGGCCAAACACTTAGATATAATGATACTCGTAAGTTTGGTAAGATGTATCTATATAATAAAGATGATAAACTTAAAGCATTAAGCAAAGTTGGACTCGATCCATGGGATAAAAATTTGGATTAATCATATCTTTTAAATAAAATAAAGAATCGTCATATAACCTTAAAACAAATGTTACTTGATCAAAGTATCATAGCAGGAATTGGTAATATTTATGCTGATGAGATTTGTTTTGCTTGTGCAATGTCACCACTTAAAAGAGTTGATACTTTAAACATAGACGATTGTAAGCTTTTAATCGATAACATCCAAGCAATCTTAAGCAAAGCGATAATCGCTGGTGGTACAACGATTAGAAGTTACACTTCATCTTTAGGGATCACAGGGCGCTTCCAACTATCATTAAATGTTCATACAAGAAAAGATCAGCTTTGTTATCGTTGTAACAAAGTGATCATTAAGACAAAGATTAGTGGAAGAGGTACATATTATTGTCCCAATTGTCAAAAGGAGTGAACATGATATTAATAGGTATTACAGGTTCAATTGGTAGTGGTAAATCTTCAGTTGTATCAATATTAAAAGAAAAGTTTCAAACTATTGATTGTGATCAGATAACTCATGAATTATTACAACCAAACAACAAAGGACATGAAGCGATAAAACCTTATTTTTCGGGCTTTTATAAAGATAATATCTTGGATAAACAAGCATTATCAAAACATGTATTTAATAATGCAGATGCATTAGATCAACTTGAAAAGATCATTCATCCTCTTGTTCTTGATGAGGTTTTTGATCAAGTAGCTAAATGTAAAGATCAAGATTTTGTCTTTGTAGAAGTTCC
>JAQUCI010000132.1 GCA_028686295.1 Erysipelotrichaceae bacterium
TCGGGCTGGTGTGGACGATGCGGCGGCGGACAAGTTCCTCCTGCACCTGCATGAAAACTTCACGCGGGATGATGGCTTCATGGCTATTTTCTACATAATACTGCGGAACGATACCGTTGTTCTTGATTCGCTTTTTTGTGAGGACGTCAACCGTGTATGTTTTCTGTAAAAGCGCGTCGCCGATGTACTTCTCGTTACTCACCATTCCACGGATTGTTGTTGCTGTCCAGCGGCCACCTTTTTTAGTGGGTACTTTTCGGTTGTTCAACTCGTCGGCGATTTTATGAGTGCTTTTACCGGATAGAATTGAAGCGAAAATATAACGAACAATTTCTGCTTGTTGCTCGTTAACGACCATCTCACCATCTATGTTATCGTAGCCATATGGTGGATAGGATATCTTGTACGTGCCATGTTGAGACGTTAGTATTGATGTCAAAGATAGGGAAGTAAATATACCGTCAGATTTGGGATAAGTAAATGATATACTCTAAGACAAAGAGTTATTAACATTAACGATTCATTTGTTAAAAATAAGTAATTTTGAGATTTGATTAAGTGGTATCATCTCATAATGTAATCTCTTGATCATTTAAAATACGAAAATAAAGGCGAACGCAAAAAATATGGACGAAATTGCGTTCGTTTTTACGTTATAATTTAAACAACAAAGATAAAAGAGTTATTTTGAAACGGGAATCTAGATCATTAACATACATGAAGACTACATCAAGTACATCTTTATAATAGTAAATGTTTATCCGAATCAAGATAATCCTGATAGAAATTGAAACGAGGCATAATAATGACAATTGACTTTAAAAAGACTGAAAAGAATTTGTATTTACCCAGTACCACACCAAGCATTATTGATGTGCCACTGATGACTTTTATTACCGTTGATGGTAAAGGCGATCCAAATACAAGCTTAGAATATACTAAGGTAGTTGAATTGTTATATAATCTGTCATATACCATAAAAATGACTAGTAAAAAGATCCTTGAATATGTTGTGTTGCCACTTGAAGGGCTTTGGAGTGTAGATGATGATTTTAGAGGCAGTGGAGAGATAATTAGTGACAAAAGTAAGTTTATATGGACGATGATGATTCGGCAGCCTGACTTTGTTACAGAGGATGTATTTGAAGTAGCTAAGGCAGCTTTACAAAAGAAAAAGCCAAACCTTGATATATCAAAAGCACGTTTAAAAATGATAACTGAGGGATTATGTGTTCAAGTAATGCATATTGGCTCGTATGACGATGAACCAAAAACGATACTGAAACTTGATGGATATGCAAGAGAAAATGGTTATGTGCTTGATATAAACGAAAGTCGTTTACATCATGAGATTTATATTTCTGATCCACGCAAAGTAGCGTCTGATAAGCTAAAAACAGTGTTGCGGCATCCAATAAAAAAAGGTTAGTTTAATCGTAAAGCTTTTCTTGTGAACATCACAAGTGTTTTATAATCATTAATAAGATGAAATACAGTCGTTTCCTTTATGCAGAATAAGAGAGGGGAGTTAAATATTACATATACTCTTATTGTAAGCTGTCAGTATAATTGTTGATAATTGAGTAAATATGGAATGATTAGTGTTTGCGAATATAGAAAGATTAAAGGATTGGATAAAGATATGGGTAAATTGATAGTTGATACGTTAGAAAACTATCTAAGGCATACATATAAAGGCTAAGTAAACGAACAATGATGATTTAGCACATTATAAAAGTGCAGCGAGAAAATATTGCCATAAAAATAATCTAGAAATCTTCATCGCTGATTTATGTTAAGTATAGTAAGGGGAATATTAGAAATGATAGATAATAATAAACAAGAATTATTTGATAAATGGATTGAAGAAGAAAAGATAGCTCATATTCAGGGATGGGATTTTTCACACATAAATGATCGATATAATGAGGAAGATGATCTGCCTTGGGACTTAAGTGACGTTATTAGGAAGTATTTAAAGGAGAATATGTTTCTTCTGGATATGGAAACTGGTGGTGGAGAGTTTCTTTTATCATTAAAGCATCCGTTTGATATGACATCTGCTACAGAAGGCTACAAAACTAATGTAGATTATTGTAAAAAGGTTTTATTACCATTAGGGATTAACTTCAAAGAAGCTGATGGAGAAGGCATGTTGCCTTTTGAAAATGGTTTGTTTGATGTGATTACAAACCGCCATGGATCATATAATGTGGCAGAGTTAAAAAGAACCCTTAAGAATAATCGTTTATTTATAACTCAACAAGTTGGAGCGGAAAATGATCGAGAATTAGTTAGGTTATTAATTCCCGAAAATGAAACATTACCTTTCCCTCAACAATATCTTGAAATCAAAACAAAAGAGTTAATGGATAACGGATTTGAGATATTAGAAAGTGCAGAGATCTTTTTACCGATCAAGTTCTATGATGTTGGAGCACTGGTGTGGTTTGCACGAATAATAGAATGGGAATTTCCTGGATTTTCAGTTGAAACTCATCTTGAAAATTTGTACAAAGCTCAAATCATACTAGAAACAAAGGGAGTAATTGAAGGGCACATTCATCGATTTTATATAGTGTCAAAAAAGAAAGCTGCTTAACTATATATGGTAAATGAATTACAGACAAAAGCTGTGATGATAGTATAGAATGTTTATATTGATTATGATATTAGTCAATCTGTAATGTCTAGTTGACATAATGTTAACTAGAACTGGTGGTTAATACACAATTTCGTTAATATAATTATGTTATTGATCATGGGAGGAAGTAATATGAATATTGCAGACAGAATTCAATCTTTACGAAAGATAAAAGGTATTTCACAAGAAGAATTAGCTGATAAGATTGGTGTTTCAAGACAGGCAATATCAAAATGGGAGAGCGAACAAACTGCTCCAGATATTGATAAGATAATATTGCTTAGTGAGTATTTTGAAGTTACAACTGATTACATATTAAAAGGGATAGAAATTAAAGTTGATGAAAAAGATAAGATTGATGCACGAATATTTTCAGCAGTAGGGACGTTGTTTAATTTTATTGGTTTGGTATTGGCGATAGTTATCTGGATAACAGAACAAACACCTGTATCTGTAGCAGTGGGTTTGATCCTTATCGCTTTTGGGTGTGTGATAAATTACATTGGTAAATTCATTGGTCTTGATAGACATAAGAGCAATAAGTGGTTTTGGATCATAAATGTTTGGTTTATCATACTTATACCGTTATCGCTTATCTTTAACTTATTACAAGGTTTTTTCGGGGGATTCTATTCTCAGATTAGCCCATTGCCACAATTTGGTAATTCATACTTCATATATGGATTGTATTGGTTAATATATATATCGATATGCGCAATATTCGATTATGTTATCATCACTACTACTAAAAGATAGGATAAATATAACGACAGTGCTGTAAAAGGCACTTTTTATATGCTTAAATTGTGTTAAATCATGACAATTGACAATCGATGATTATTGTATTAATATATGTCCGATAATAAAAATAAGGTTAACCATAAGAGGTGATAAAGTGAATAGAGGCGAAGAAGATTACATAAAAGTATTATATGAATTACAAGCTGATCACAATACTGGCTTAATGATTACTAATGCTGAGTTAGTGGATCATTTTAAACATTCTCCTCAAACGGTAAATGAGATGATTAGAAAATTGGTCGATAAAGGCTTGGTTCAATATGTACCTTACAAGGGTTCGACTTTAACAGAAATGGGAAAAGAAATAGCTATCCATATTCT
>JAQUCI010000021.1 GCA_028686295.1 Erysipelotrichaceae bacterium
CTAATTAGATTGGCGAATGACTATGAGAATGCGCAATAAACCTTGGGTTGCTAAATACCTTGAAGAGTTTGATCATGATGTTTTGATTAAAGAACCTAGTGTTTACAAAGGTAAATGGCGTTCACGGTTGAATAAAGATATTATTCATGTTGAAATTGGTACAGGTAAAGGTGACTATTGGCTACGGATGGCGAAGTTATATCCAAATTATGGTTGGATAGGCATCGAGAAAGAACGCAATTGTGCAGCGATCGCATTAAAGAAAGCTGTAGTCGAACCTATTGATAATCGATGTTTTATCATTGCTGATGCTAGTATGATCAGTGAATGGTTTGCGGATAAAGAAATTGATGTGATCCATTTAAATTTCAGTGATCCTTGGCCAAAAAAACGTAACCATAAGAAAAGATTAACGCATGATCTATTTATTGAAACATATGATAAGGTATTAAAAAATGATGGGCAGATTATCATGAAGACAGATAATCAACAATTATTCGAGTTTAGTCTTCTTAATATGCAAGATAAGTGGCGACTAAATTCAGTTTTTGTCAATTTTGATAGTGTTGTCCATCAAGATGTAGTAACTGAGTATGAAAAAAAATTCATTGATGAAGGTAAACCTATCTATCGTGCTGTTTGGCAAAAACGATAGTGAAAAATTTTCATTTAAATTGTATAATGAGAATAAGGAGAATTAGCGTTGAAAAAATTGATCGTTATTTTGGTTAGTCTTATCTTGTTAGGAAATTTATATGGTTGTTCATTCTCGACCGTTGATCAAGATAATCTTCTGGATATCATGAATGAGACAGTTTCTAAAACTGTGAGTGAAGTGATACCTCATTTTCAAAATATGAATAAAGAATATTATAGCTACTATTTAGCTCATCATGTTGGTAGGCGAAAAAGTACTGCTTATTCTAATCTTTTTATTATCGAGAACCAAGAAGTGTTAATGAGTATCAAACCTTCTTCGATCATCATAGATAAATATTATGGCAATTTTGATAGTTCTCAAAGTATTGTCGTTGAGGATGCATTGTTCTCTAGCATATATGAGTATACGGATATCAAGGAAAAAAAGCAGAAATTTACTTTAACTGTTTTTAATAGTGATGATCATTGTTATATGTTGATTGAAAGTGATGCATTTACATTCGTAACACAAGCAGAGATAGATATCTTACCAACGATCGCAGCTGATGTTATAAGGATATTAAGGACAACAAGTGTTAATGAGGAAGCGGTTATAACTGCTTATTCGCGAAAAGAAAGTATAGATTATCAACAAGAAACAACAATATTTAGCCAATCAGTACCTGAGAATGGAACATTAGCTGAAATGTTAGAAAACTATTTTCCAGATTATGACTTTTCGGTTGATTCTCAGAACTACAGTCAAGAAGACGCTGGCTTAGAGGATTATCTTCATGATATTGAAGAGTGATCTGATGGAGGTTGACAATGTTAAAATGGTTTGTTGATCTGTTTTTTGAAACAGAAGAGGTTATCGTTGAAGAACATGATGAAAAGATTCAACCTAAACCAACTACTCCTAAAGATAGCCAATCAATGCTTGATAAGACAAGTAGTGTTAAGCAAGAATCAAAACCAACTGAATCAGAAGAAAAAGTTGAAGGAATTATCATTAAAGAACCAACAAAAGAAGAGAAAAGAAGTATTTTTATTAACGAAAGCACTGATTCTGAAACAAATAAAGATGAGATCATCAAAGAGATTATCAAAGAAGAATTCAAAGTTTTTGATGATGATTATCAGTTTACACCGATAATTAGTCCAATCTTTGGAGTTGATGAAAAGCATCAACCACAAAAAGCTAAAAAAACGACGATCAAACCTATCATTGATAATACAAGTGCTATTGGAACGATCATCTCACCAATTTATGGACTTGAGATTCAAAGATCACCGTTTTTTATTAGATCAAAAGAACTAACGACAAATGATCCTGATATTAATATCGATCTTCAACAAATGGTGATTGAAGAAGGATCAACCACTTCAATGACCGAGATGAATCTTGAAAGCGATGATCAAGAAGAGATGGAAACATTCATTGAAGAATCAGAAGTAATTGATCATGGCGAACAGACTAATATAGATTTAGGTGTAAATGACAAGAATGAGATTAAGAATAGTAAAAATGAAAAAAAAGACGTAAGTGAAGAAGAGAAATTTTTAGAAGATCAGCAACCTAGTTTGTTTGATTATTTGAGGTGATATCGATGTATTATTTTATTGGTATAAAGGGATCAGGCATGGCTTCTTTAGCTTGCATATTGCATGATCTGGGATATGAGGTTTTTGGTTCAGATCTTGACAAGCATTTTTTCACTGAAGAAGAGTTAAAAAAAAGAAACATCAGGATATTACCCTTCTCACAGGATAACATCAAAGATGGTATGAATGTAATAATTGGCAATGCTTTCAAAGATGATTTTTGTGAAGTGGCGACTTTAAGTAAATTTAGAAATATCAAAAGATGGCATTACCATGAGTTTTTAGGTGAATTTATTAAAAATTATCGAAGTTTTGCAGTCAGTGGTTCTCATGGCAAGACAACGACAACTGGTATGTTAGCTGCTATGTTAAATTATCAACAACCGACTGGTTATCTTATTGGAGATGGTAGTGGTCATGTTACTTCCGATAGTATTAACATGGTAATTGAAGCCGATGAGTATCGACGCCATTTTTTAGCTTATCAGCCTGATTATTCGATCGTAACTAATGTCGATTTAGACCATGTTGATTATTTTAAAGATGATGATGACTATGCATTAGCATATGAAGAATTTGCGAAGAAGGTAGTTAAGACAAGTGTGCTCTTTGGCGATGATTTGAAAATTAGAAAGCTAGATATTAAAAATGATCATTTATATTATGGTGAAAATGATGATAACGATGTCCAGGCTATTAATATCATTGAATCATCTATAGATATGAGCTTTGATGTCATATATAAAAAAAGAAAATTTGGTCATTTTAGACTACCATTTGTTGGACGTCATCTTTTATGGAATAGCCTTGGGGTAATAAGTATTGGTATCTTATTGGGTTTAAATGCTGAGGCAATAAATGAAGGATTGAGATCTTTTAAAGGAGTAAAGAGACGTTTTGTGGTTGAAAAAGTTAAAAATAGCACTTTCATTGATGACTATGCTCATCATCCTACAGAGGTCGATGTAACGATTAAAGCTGCTAAGACACGGTTTCCTAATCAAAAGATTATCGCTATCTTTAAACCACATCGTGTATCGAGGGTATTTAGATTTAAAGATGCTTTTGTAAAGGCTTTAAGTCAAGCTGATGTTGTATGCTTATGCCCATTTACTTCGATTGATGATAAAGAAGAAGGAATTGATATTGATATTACGTATTTACAAAAAGCGATACCTAATTCGATCATTGTTGATGAAAATGATAATGATGCAAAGACATTAGCAGATATGGGTCCAGCTGTATATCTTTTTATGTCAAGTAAAGATATATATGGTTTAAGTGATTTAGTTAAGAGTTATCAAAAAGATTGAAAATGTTTTCATAGACGCTTATAATGTTATTAGAGGTGCAACATGGATGAATTTTTGATTATTTTATCTGATTATTGTTTACTTTTTTTACCAATATTAGGGTGTATCATACTGGTTTTTATAGTTTTAATGGTAAGAAAAGCTATTAAATTCATTGATGAGTTAAATCTGACATTAAATAAAGTTAATAAATCGATTGACACATTGGATAAGAGTTTAGAACAACTCCAAGTACCTTTAAATACGTTTGTGACGATAAGTCATACGATTGATACCATTCATGCATATGGTTCAAAAGCGATTAGTGAATTGATCGATTTTATCGTTGAAAATATAATCTTGATCAAGGAGTGGCTTGATCGAGTTTTAAATAAGAAAAAAGATCAAAATGAAGTCGACACGATAAAACAGGAGGATGATGATTATGTCGAGTGAGGAAAAAAATAATCTAGAAGTAGTTGTTGAAGAATTAAATGAAAAAGTTGAAGAATTTGCTCTTGTTGCCAAGGAAGATATTAAAGATAGTAGTGAGAAAGTCAAGAGCAACGCTGAAGAGATAATTGAAGATACGATCGAGGCGATTAAGACTTTGATCGAGCAGGTGACAATTAAATATGATGAGATCGCTGAAAGTGAGAAGTTTAGAGAGTTTGGAGAAGCTATTAAAGGATTGACTGCTAGTTTAGTGTCGGAAGGTAAACGTAAGATCCAAGACATTAAAAACAGTGATGAAATAAAAGAAAATTGGGATAAGACAAAAGAGGCGGTTGCGAATACGAGCAACAAAGTTGTTGAATCAATCAAAGAGAATGATGAATTAATGGAGACGATAAATGTTGTTAAAGGTGTAAGTGTTGAGATTGCTAAGAAATCAGCAACATTAATCAAGAACGCTTATGAAGATTTTGTCTCTAATCCTAAAGTAAAAGAAAGTATTAACAAAGCCAAAGCTACTACATTGGATGTTGCTGGAAAAGCTTATGAAAAACTCGAGGATTGGTTAACAGACGATGAAGAAGAAGTTCAGCAGATCGAGATCGATGATGATCTAGCAAATGACACAGAAGAAAAAACAGAGTAGTGGGGGTATAGATGAAAAGAGTTACTATATATGATGTCGCTAAGGAGGCTAATGTTTCATTAGCTACTGTAAGTAGGGTTATCAATGGGGTTGAAATCGTTCGCTCAGATACACGTGATCGTGTTCAGCAAGCTATTGAAAAACTAGGTTATAAGCCAAATGCGATCGCTCAAGGATTAGCTTTAAAGAAAACAACGATAATTGGGTTAGTCATACCAGAGGCGAGTTTTACCTATACCGGCCAAATAATCAATGGATTATTGGATGTCGCTAAGATATATAAATATAACATCATGTTACATACGGTAACAGAAGGCATATCCGAGATTAATGATGTTGTTGAAAACATTATCAAATCAAGAGTAGATGGCGTTATAATCTATAGTGATAAGCTTCAAGATGCTGAGCTGAGTACATTGACTAAATATGATATTCCAATAGTTATCATTGGTAATAAAGCTGCTCAGGAGAAAATTAGTTCGGTTTATGTCAATATTGAACAGGCTATTTATGAGATAGTAGATGTTTATTTACAAAAAAATATCGATGATATTGTGATCATCGAAGATCGAAAAAATCGTAATTCGATCAAAAAAATGGTTAGTGGTGCAAGTAATGCTTTTAAAAAGCATAATAAAGAATTTAATGGTTTAATAGAGATTCCTGCTGAATATCGCTCATCTTATGATTTTTTAAGTAGTTATTTAAAGAAGCATAAGCATAGTTTAGTTTTAACAAATCGTGATTCGCAAGCAATGGCTTGTATAAATGCCGCTAAAGAGATCGGTATTGATATTCCTAATGAAATGGAGATTATATGTTTGATCGATACTAAGTATAATTCAATGATCAGACCACAATTATCAAGTTTCTTTATTCCAAGTTATGATCTTGGAGCAGTGGCTATGCGCATCATTACTAAGATGTTAAACAATTCTAATGATGAAAAACCAGTTGAACTAAGTTATGTATTTACTCCTCGTCAGACAACTAAATAATGATTTGACAAAATATAGTAGTTTATCTATAATTTTACAAGCTATGATAAGGAATAGTAACTGATGATAACCTAAGCGAGGCTGTGGTTGGTGAAAACAGTTGGATTTGATTTAGTGAATACACCTTTGAGCATTTGTATCAAAAATACAAACGTGGCCTACGTTATCGGTTTTAAGCATATCGTTTGATATGAAATTAAGGTGGTAACACGTTAAGCGTCCTTATCGACGCTTTTTTATTTAAGGAGAGGATCAAATGAATTTTTTTGAAGAATTGAAATGGCGTGGACTTGTTAAAGATGTAACTGATGAAGAAGGTTTGAAGGATAGATTAAAATCGCCTTTGACTTGTTATTGTGGGTTTGATCCCACTGGGGATTCCTTACATGTCGGACATTTACAACAGATACTTTTACTGAAGCGATACCAAATGCAAGGACATCGACCAATCGCTTTGTGTGGTGGTGCCACAGCAATGATTGGTGATCCAAGACCAACAACTGAAAGAGCTTTACAATCATTAGATACGATAGCATTAAATGCTGAATCGATTAAAAAGCAGTTAGCACATTTTTTGGATTTTGAGGGCGACAATAATGCTTTGATGGTTAATAACCATGATTGGTTATCAAAGATCACGGTCTTGGATTTCTTGCGAGATTACGGGAAATATTTTAATGTTAATTACATGATAAACAAAGATATCGTTGCTTCACGATTGGATAGTGGTATTTCATATACTGAGTTTAGTTATACGATATTACAAGCTGCTGATTTTCTACATCTATATGAAACGTACGATTGTCAGTTACAGATTGGTGGTAGTGATCAATGGGGAAATTTGACTTCAGGTTGTGAATTGATCAGGAAAGTTAAAAGTGAAGCAAAAGTTTATGGTATAACTAGTCCATTGATAACTAGAAGTGATGGTAGCAAATTTGGTAAGAGTGAAGGCGGTAAGAGTGTCTGGTTAAATCCAAAGAGGACAAATAGTTATGAGTTTTATCAATTCTGGCTTAATACCCCAGATTCTGACATTGGTGATTATCTTAAACGTCTATCATTTAAATCAATTGATGAAATTATTGAGATTATAGATAACCAGATGAAACAACCACATTTAAGGATTGCTCAAAAAGCACTTGCTGAAGAATTAACTCTATTGGTTTTTGATCAATCTGGATTAGATAAAGCATTAAAGATAACTGAAACGTTGTTTGGCGGAGATATCAGATCATTGAGTTCATCTGAACTAAAGGATGGTTTATATGATGCTCCAAAAACAGTGTTGAGCGAGGATTGTGAGTTAACTGATCTATTGCTTTTAACAAATATAGCAAAAAGTAAGCGTGAGGCTCGCGAGTTGATCAATAACAACTCAATTAGCGTTAATGGACTAAAGATTAATGAACCTACGACTATGATCAAAAAAGAAGATGCGATCGATAAAGAATTAACGGTCATAAAAAAAGGCAAGAAGTATTATTACATAGTCGAATTTAAGTAAAGACAAGCGTTGCTTGTTTTTATCTATTATTTTATTTAAAAACAAATGTGCTATAATACTTTAGAGGTGTGATAATGCGTAAAATTCTAACAATTCTTTTACTACTCATTTTATTAATGGGTTGTAGTGATAACAATGAATCAAGTGATAGCATTAAGTTGGAAAACTATGCTTATATATATCAAACGATAACAGATAATGATACTTTTAATACGACTACTGAGCATTTTGATATGAATGTTGTCATGAGTCAGATTGATGATCAAAATTATCGATATGATATTATTATCGATGATCCAAAAGTGGCAATGTATGATATTAAAATGATGGCTGTTGAAAATAATATCGATTATTCTTTGGCAAATAAAATGATGCCTAGTATTGGGATTTTTGACGAAGAAGAGTACAATATGGTACCATATCAGATCAATACTGAGTTAGGATACGTAAAAGGTTTGATTATAAGTGGAAAGACGGATGCTCCGGTTGTTAATTTGAAAATTCGGATTACTTGGAAAGATTATACAAAAGTTTTTGAATCAAAGGAATATTTTAATCTAACTGTTGATTATTTCTCACAAAATGCAACATTTGATAATTTGGCACGTCCTAGTTTAGGTGATCTTCAGCAGACAATGACTATGGATATAGATGATACAACTGAAGAGTGATAGATCATGAACAAAAATAAACAGACGTTGATAATTGGCGCTTTGACTAGTTCTGCTGGTATTTTTGTGACGAAATTGCTTGGTATATTCTACATGATCCCGTTTACAGCATTAGCCGGGGAGGCTAATCTTGATTTTTATTCTTATGCTTATGGAATCTATCAAATATTACTAAATATCTCGCTGGCTGGTTTACCATTTGCGATTGCTACGATGGTAGCTAAATATTATATCAAAGAAGATTACAAAGCTATCGAATATGTAAGAAGACTAGCGAATTATACAATGTTAGGTTTTGGTGTTGTGGCTTTGGGTATCATGTGGATTTTCGCGAATCCGATCGCTAGTTATATAACTCCAGATCAAATTGATGCCGATAGTTTAATGAAGACAAAGAATGTTATCATGATCATTTCATTAGCTTTCTTTACTGTACCGCTATTGAGTAGTTATCGCGGTGTTTTTCAAGGCTTAAAAGATATGAAGACTTATGCTTTATCTCAAGTGTTGGAACAATTTACAAGAATAACATTCTTACTCACCTTTGGTTTCATCGCAGTCGCGATTCTAAAACAAGATGGTATATGGGCAATTTACGGAGCTGTAGGTTCAGCTTTTGTGGCATCATTGGTATCGATGATCCATATCGTATTCTTTAGAAAAAAGCAGTTGAATACTATAACTAACTTAGCTTTAGATCAAGAAAAACAAACAGCTGATAAGAAAGTCTTAACAAAAGAACTGTTTAACTTTGCGATCCCGTATCTATTAGTAACTTTTTTAGGAAATAGTTTGAATATTGTCAATACGACCTTTTTTTCAAATGCAATGGATCTAGCTGGACAGAGTGTTACTGAAACACGATTGTTGTATTCGATGATAATGTTGACTACTGGTAAATTAACTTCAATTCCTCAGTTTTTAGCAACTGGATTTGGTGTAGCGATAATCCCTTATATAACGACATGTTATGAAAATAATGACATTAAAATGTTAAAGCGTTACGTACTTGATGCGATTGATAGCGTCATGTACTTAGCATTACCACTATGTTTTTACTTGTTCGCGATCGGATCAGAAATATATTATGTTATGTATGGAGAAGGTACTAGCTTTATCTTAGGTGGAGAGGTATTGCACTGGGCATCACTTACAGCCTTAGCAGGTACGATATCTCCAGTTGTTAATTCATTGATGATGGCTATCAGATTAAGACGCAGTAACATCATGATCATGGGGATTGGCTTTGTTGTAAAATTGGTCGCTTTTTTTCCTTTGATCTATATCATGGGTTATGCGGGTGCTATTATCAGTAGTGTCTTATGTAGTTTGATCATCATCTTCTTAGATTTGATGATGATAGATCGGCAGTATCATATTAAATTTCGACCAACATTCTTTAAGATTGTGTTTATGAGTATTGGATTAATTGCGATGTATGGAAGTTTTATGTTATTGAGATATATTGGGTTGGATGTCATCGATCAACCTCGATTGATCGCGACACTTGAATTAGCTGTTTTTGGTATAGTTGGTATTATCGTTTATTTTTTAGTTACTTCATATTTCCATATACCACAAACGATCTTTCATTTAAAAGATAGTAATATATTCGTTTTCTTAAAAAATAAGTTTTTGAAGAATCCGCAAGATATTTGATCAATACTAAAAAAACCTCTGATGAGGTTTTTTTGTTGATATTATTTATTGTAGAACTCAACGACTAATGATTCATTGATCTCTTGATTCAGTTCATTACGCTCTGGTAAGCGAACATATGTGCCTTTGCGATTGTCTTTATCTAAACTAACATAAGCAACCGTATTTAGTGTTCTTTCTAAAGCATCAGCTACAGAAGTCATTTTCTTTGAATTTTCTTTTAATTCAATCGTTGAACCTGGTTTTACTTGAAGTGATGGAATATCAACTTTTTTACCATCAACTAAGATATGACCATGGTTGACTAATTGTCTTGCGCCACGACGAGTGTTCGCAAATCCTAAGCGATAAACAAGGTTATCTAGACGACTTTCTAACATAAATAAGAAGTTATGACCTGTAACACCTTTCATTTTTGTAGCTTTTAAGAACGTGTTATAGAATTGTCTTTCATTTATTTGATACATAAATCTAATTCTTTGTTTTTCTCTTAATTGTAGACCGTGGTTAGAAAGTTTTAATCTCCTGGTTGGTCCATGTTGTCCTGGTGCGTACTGTCTTTTCTTTAATTCTTGTCCTGTTTCCAAGATTGAGAAACTAAGACGTCTTGCGACCTTATGTGTAGGTCCAGTTAATCTTGCCATGTCTTCCTCCTTTGTGTTTTATGGCTATAAAACAACAACAGGTACAAATCATTATCCTAGTGTGTCAATTATCTGATTTCGCCCCTGCAGCAGGGTTACTTTGCTTCATGCATTGCATGTAACTGACGCATTGATAGGTAACTTTGTATGCTGCTATCATTCATGCTCATGTAGTATAACAAACCTAAAAATCAATGTCAATGTTTACACCTACCAATATGATCTAGTGCTTACTATTGATAATGCAAAATCAACCTCAATTATGATACAATATAAAAAATGAGGTGACAATATGGATTTTGAATCGATACTTGCTTTTTTACTGAAAAAAGAAGTCATAATCACTTTAGTTGTTATTTTCTTATTTACAGTATTCTTGCTGATCAAACGAAAAGGAAAGATCAAGCGATTACGTAAAACTTTAGCTGATTATGAAATTAAGTATAATTCGATTAAAAGTGTTCCCTTATCATTTAAGTTAAACAAAGCTGTAGCATTAGCTAAAGTTGATGAGAGTATAATTGATACTATAAATGAATATAAGGATCAATTTGATCATATTCATGTGAATTTAAAAGAGATAACATCAATGTTAACAGATATGGAAGATCATATTATTTCGGGAAACTTAAAAAAGGCCGATCTAAATGCGATTGATCTTTCAGGGATGATTGAAAGAGCTTTTGGCGAAGTAAATAAGTTGGACACATCATTAGATCTTAGTCTACAACAAGAGGTAATGCAAAGAGATAAGATTAATCAGTTTAAAGAACAGTTTAGAGAACTTAAAAATATTATCAATCAAAATCCGGAAATATTTGAATTCACCAGTGAGAAGATTAATAAAGATGTTAAGCGAATAGAAAATGCTTTTTCAGAATTTGAAGAATTAATGTATGTAAGTGATTTTAATAAAGCAAATGATGTTATGGTGCAGCTTGATAATGATATTAATGATCTAAAGATTCTATTGGAAGATCTTCCAGAATTATTGAAAATGGCCAAGGGCATAGTGCCTCAATTGATCGATAAAGTATCACAAACTTATTCTTTGTGTAAACAAAAGGGTCTGTATTTACAACATCTAGATGTCGCGAGAAATATTGAGTTGATAACAGAAACGCTTAAGCAAGATCTCAGTCAATTAAGATTGGGTAATACAAATGAAGTTCAAAAGGATCTAGAGGAATATCAAACAAGATTGACGCAGTTGATTAATCAGATTGAGCGCGAAGATAGCGCCCATAATGAGTTATATGAGCTTAAGACTTCTATGTTTGATCTTGTAGATAAAACAAACGATACTTTGGATTATGTGGGTAAGTTGTATGTAAAGGCATCAGATCGTTATGGGTTTGAAAACATAGAAGATACTTTAAATGAATATCAAGTCAAAATCAACGAACTTGGTAAGATTAAAAGTAAATTAAACAAGTTAGTAGAAGAGAATACTGTTCCGGCTTCTACAATCTTAATATCGTTGAAAGAATTCGAACAAGAGATTACTGAACTTTCCAATAAGGTTAATGAGTTGAGATCACAATTGGATAGTATCAGAAAAGATGAGGAAAGAGCAAAAAAACAATTATTAAAGCTTTATTTGATCGTCAATGAGATTCAGGTAAAGATCAGAAAGCATCGTCTACCAGAGATATCAGATCAGTATGAGGGTGATCTTAGAAAAGCAAACGAATACCTAAAAACGTTAACAAATTTACTAAATGAAGACTTGTTGAATAACAATCTATTATCGTCAACTTTACAAGAAGCGATCGATTTTATTTATTTACTTTATAATAATGTAAATAATCTTGTTGGTATGGCATTGATGGTGGAGAATACAATCGTTTTTGGTAACAAGTATCGCTCAACTTATCCAGAGGTTGATTCCGAATTGATTCGTGCCGAACTGAATTTTCGTAATGGAGAGTATACACAGGCTTTGAGTATTGCGATGAATGCGATCGAGCGATTAAATCTTGAGGGTTATCAACAACAAATAAAGGAGAATGCTATTAGTGAATGAGAAAGATTACTTATATCTAGATTACGCTAGTACAACACCTCTAAATGAAGAGGTGTTTAATTTGTATACAGAATTGCTTAATAAATACTTCGCAAATAGCGATTCATTACATGACCTTGGTCTTGAAGTTAAGAATTTGCATGAGAAGGCACGATTACAGATAGCAAGATCGTTAATGGTAGATGCTAGTGAAGTAATATTTACTTCTGGTGCAAGTGAAGCAAATAATATGGCAATCAAAGGTGTTGCCTGGGCTAATAGGCATAAAGGTAAACACATCATTACCACAATGATCGAACACTCAAGCGTATTAAATAGCGTTAAACAATTAGAAAGTGAATTTGGGTTTGATGTAACATATCTTTCAGTTGATGAAAATGGACAGGTTACACTTGATATGGTCAAACAATCTTTAAGAGATGATACTATTTTGGTTTCAATCATGATGGTAAATAATGAAATCGGCAGTGTTAATCCAATTAGTGAGATTGCAGAGTATGTTAAACTTAATACGAAAGCATATCTTCATGTAGACGCAGTACAAGCATTGGGTAAGTTAGCGATTGATCTAGGTAACATCGATCTAGCTAGTTTTTCGATGCACAAGATCTATGGATTAAAAGGATCGGGTATATTGGTAAAAAAACGTCATGTAAATATCTTGAGTTTGATCTCAGCTGGACAACAAGAAAATAGTTTACGTGGTGGAACGAGCAATTATTGTGTTAATATAGTAGCGGCTAAAACGATACGTTTGGCTTTGATAGCGCAAAAACAAAATTTGATTAAAGTTAGATCGCTTAATGATGAACTTAGTAAACGTTTACGAGTTATCGATAAGTTAATCATTAATAGTCCAAGTAACGCTAGTCCTTTTATTATTAACATTTCTTATCCAACGATTAAAAGTGAGATCATGATGAATGCTCTTAACCAGCGAAAAATAGCGGTTAGTGCTCAAAGCACGTGTCATAGTAAATCAAAGGAGATTTCACATGTTTATCAAGCGTTAGGATATCAAGAAGACAGGGCTGAAAGTGCGATAAGAATAAGTTTGTCATCTTTGGTGGATATAAATGATATTGAGCGATTTACCAATGAATTAAAGGAGATTATTAGAATTTATGGATAAGATAGTTTATGACTATATATTAGTAAGATATGGAGAGCTTTCAACTAAGGGAAAAAATCGTAATGAATTTATTCGTAAGCTAGTAAATAATGTGAAGTTCGCTTTAAAAGAGCATCCTAAACTGACCTATGATCATACATATGATCGCATGTTTATTCGTCTACATGATGAAGATGAAGAAATAATATGCAAAAAATTACAAAAGTGTTTTGGTATTAGTTCATTTTCCTTAGCATTAAGAGTAAATAGTGATATCGATCAGATATCTGATATGACTCTTAATTTAATGATGGAACATGTAGGTACATTTAAGATTGAGACAAGAAGACATGATAAGTTGTTTCCGCTTAAAAGTGATGATGTAAATCGTTATGTTGCCGGGAATATTTTAAACAAAACTGAACTGAAAGTTGATGTGCATAAACCTGATCATCGAGTGATCATTGAGATTCGTAAAGATTTTTCATATATCATGGCAAAAACATTTAGTGGAGCTAAGGGATATCCGGTAGGCATTGGGGGCAAAGCGATGTTAATGCTATCAGGGGGAATTGATTCACCTGTTGCTGGCTATCTTACTATGAAACGTGGAGTAGCTTTAGAATGTATTCATTATGCTTCTTTGCCTTATACTAGTACTGCGGCATTAGATAAAGTATACAGACTGGTTAATAAACTATGTATGTATCAAGGAAAGATAAAAGTACATGTTGTTAATTTTACCAAATTACAATTAGCTATTTATGAGAATTGTGATGAGAGCTATGCCATAACGATCATGCGTCGTATGATGTATCGAATTGCTGAAAGGATCGCTTTGAATAACAAGTGCTTAGCTTTGGCAAGTGGTGAAAGCATCGGACAGGTAGCTTCTCAAACATTGGAGAGTCTTTATGTGATCAATGAACCTATCAACATACCAGTATTAAGGCCTTTGATCAGTTTCGATAAATTGGAGATCATCGATATTGCTAAACAAATTGACACTTATGATATCAGCATTGAACCGTTTGAGGATTGTTGTACGATCTTTACTCCATTAAGGCCGGTTATCAAGCCTAATGTTAATAAAGCCAAGGCTCAAGAACTTAGATTTGATTATCAAACATTGTTAGAAGAGTGTATTGATACGATTCATGTTGAAGAGATAAGCTATAAAGAAGAAGAATTGTTTTAAAAGGAGGAAGTATTATGGCTTTTGAAAACTTAACCCAGAAAATTAATCAGGCAATGCGTAACATTGTTGGTAAAGGTAAATTGTCTGAGAGAAACATGGATGAAATGTTGCAGGAAATACGCTTGGCTTTACTAGAAGCCGATGTCAATTACCAAGTAGTAAGCGTATTCTTAAGCAATATCAAAGAAAAAGCAGTTGGAATGAAGGTATATCAATCGGTTGAGCCTTCGCAAATGGTCGTTAAGATCGTTCATGATGAAATGGTCAAGCTTTTAGGGGAAAGTGAAGCAAGCATAAACTTTAAGCTCAATGCTTTGACAACGGTGATGGTTGTAGGTCTTCAAGGAACTGGGAAAACAACCAACTTAGCTAAGATAGCTAAATCGATAAAAGATAAAAATGGACGAAAACCCTTGATCATAGCTGCCGATATCGTAAGACCAGCGGCAATCGAGCAGCTAAAGACATTAGGAGATATGATCGATGTTGAGGTGTTTAGTTTAGGAAGTGATACATTAGCGTTAAAAACAGTAAAAGCAGGAATGGAATATGCTCGCAAGAATAGCTTTGACACTGTCTTGATCGATACAGCTGGTCGCTTACATGTTGATGAAGTACTAATGCAAGAATTAGTCGATATTAAGAAAGAAGTTAAACCTGATGAGATATTATTAACTGTTGATGCAATGACAGGTCAAGACATTATAACGGTTGCTAATAGCTTTAATGAAAAGTTGAGTATTACAGGATTGATCGTAACTAAGTTTGATGGTGATGCTCGTGGTGGTGCGATATTCTCGATTCGCAGTGTGACAGGGGTTCCGATTAAATATGTAGGTACTGGTGAAAAAATTGATGATCTTGAATTATTCTATCCAGATCGCGTAGCTGATCGGATCTTGGGCATGGGTGATATTGTCAGCCTAGTCGAAAAAGCTCAAGAAAAATTAGATATGGAAGAACAAATGAAAGCTGCTCAAAGGATGATGGAGGGGCGGTTTGATCTAGATGATATGGCATATCAATTAAAACAAGTAAACAAATTAGGCTCAATAAAGGGTATCTTGCAGATGATCCCGGGCATGAACCAATTAAGTGATCAAGTTAATGAAGAACAAGCAAATAAAGATATTAAGATTAATGTAGCGATAATCGAAAGTATGACAAAAGAAGAAAGAAGTAATCCTGATATTATTAGGATGTCAAGAAAACATCGGATTGCTAATGGTAGTGGTACAACAGTCGCTCAAGTGAATAAATTGTTGTCACAATTTGAGAAGATGAAAAGTCAGATGAAGATGATGAGCAGATTAGGTAAAAAGAAAGGTTGGAAGATGTGATGTGTCAAGCAAAAATACTTGACAGATGATTAATTAGTGTTAAAATACAATAGATATATAAAGGAGAACT